>JABFRG010000410.1 GCA_013141295.1 Polyangiaceae bacterium | reverse complement strand
CCAGTACGCCCAGCACGCCGCGAAGCACGCGCCCCGGTTCCGTGAGCGATGCGCGCGCGGCCTCCATGGCGGCCGAGGCCGATCGCATGGGCATGGGGATTCTCATGGCGACCAACGGCACGTCGATGACCGACGTGGCGATCCGGCGCACGGAAATACCTCCGGTGAACCTCGACGACGCGGCCCGCAGCACGTCGACCGTGGGCGGCCCCACCGACCTCCGCATCGGCAAGAGCGGCGGACCTCTGGGCCGTGGTCCGTCGACTCTCGAAAGCGTGGTCGGCGACACGCACTCGAACGGGCCGGTGACCGCAGGCACCACGCGCCCCACCAGCGGCCCCAAGCTCGACGCGCAGAGCGGCCCGGTGCAACCCACGGTGCCGGTGAACGGCGCCGATGCGGTCATCGCCGGCCTGCGCGCCCGCTTCCGCAGCTGCTACCAGAAGGGCATCGACGCCGATCCGAACCAGGAAGGAAAGATCGTCATCGCCGCGAAGATCGCCGCCAACGGCACGGTGGAGAGCGCGAACGTATCGAGCAACAGCGGCCTGTCGGCGAGCGTCGGCGCATGCGTCGCCAACGCGGTGCGGAACGCGCAGTTCGAGGCCCCGCAAGGCGGCACCTCGACGCTGATGGTGCCGGTCACCTTCCGCAAACAGAACTGATCCGTTTCGTCCCTTCCGCAGCGTAGACTGGCGGGCCTATGGTGCACGCGTACCCCGAGGACCTCGCCCGCCTCGTCTATGACCGCCTGGTCGCCGAAGACAACGACGTCCTCCCGGACCTCGACGTGCTGAGCGAGTTGCTCTCGGTCGCGTATCAAGCGAGCCTCTTGCGCGAGGAAGAGCGGCCCACCACGTTCCGATTGGTGTTCGCGCCGCGCGGTCGCTTCACCGACGACGGTGGCCCGCCCATGAAGCTGCACCGATTGCTCTTCGCGGAAGGGCGCCCTTTCACCGCCGACGAGCTGCGGCGCCTGTCGCAGGCCGCCAAGTTCCAGCGCAGCCTCATCGGTGTGGGTCGACGCGAGGGTCGCCTCGAAGCCTGGGGCATTCTCCACTCGGGGCCCGCCTGGCTCCGCGCCATCCAGGGTGGACGCGGCCTCACGCCGGAGGCGCCGGCGGTGCTCACCATCGCGGTGGCCGGTCCCGGGCGCCTCACCGTCGGCTACGGAGGCAAGACCTTCGCGCAGCTCGCCGGTGGACGCATCTCGCAGAAGACGCAGGACATCTTCGCGTCGCAGTGGCTGCCGGGAATGTTCTCCGCGGTGCGCAGCGAGGTGACGGCCCTTCACGCCAAGGAGCACGAGGACTCCTGGTCGCAGGTGGACCCGGACATCATCCGCATGATCGGCCAGCACTTCGTGCGGCGCATCGTGGCCACCATCCGCGTCGCGAGGCACGGCGGCACCCTGCTCTTCTTGCCGGCGAACCACGCCGAGGAGATCGCTTCCGGCCCGCACGTGAAGATGAAGGTGCGCTTCGTGGACGCCGAGCCACGGCGCAGGTTTCGCAGCCTCATGCTCTCGGCCATGCGGGCGCTCGCCGCCCAGGGCGATCCGGTGCGACGCAACGACACCGTGGGTTGGGATACCTACAACCGCACCCGCGACGAGAGCATCGCCAACGTGGACGAGGCCATCTTCGAGCTCTCGCATCT
This sequence comes from Polyangiaceae bacterium, assembly GCA_013141295.1. Taxonomy (GTDB): domain Bacteria; phylum Myxococcota_A; class Polyangia; order Polyangiales; family Polyangiaceae; genus JABFRG01. The sequence goes on along the minus strand of JABFRG010000410.1, from coordinate 2,383 downwards.
CATCGCCGGCCTGGCCGACGTCGACGGCGCGGTGGTCCTCACCACCCGCTTCGAGATCCTCGGCTTCGGCGCCGAGCTCGCCGGCGAGCTACCGGAGATCTCCCACGTGGCGCGGGCCACCGACCTCGAAGGTACGCACATCGACATCGAGCGCGCCGACGGCGTGGGCACGCGGCATCGGTCCATGTACCGCATGGCGGCCCGCTATCCGGAGCTCCTGGGCATCGTCGTGTCGCAAGACGGCGGCGTGCGCTTCGTGAAGCGCCACGGCCCCCACGTCACGTACTGGGACCAAGGCGCCACCGGTTCGCTCGATATCTAGCTCTCAGTCGACGGGGTCGGGCATCGGGTTGCCGTCCCACGAGTCGCGCACCGGCGCCTGACCGCCGTTCCAGCGTTCCTTCCGGTGAATCTGCTTGGGCGAGCGGGGATCGGTGGGCTTTCCGTCGGCCTCGGCGCAGCAACGGAAGCTCAGGTAGTAGTACGCGAAGCCTTCGTTGTGCGTGTAGATCTTGGGCCGGCACTGGTTGCGTACGCCGTAGCGCCACGGCCCGCCGGTGGTCACGTTGTCGTACTTGCTGTCCTTCGACTCGGCGGAGGCCAGCTCGTCGGCGTTGCCCGGCATGTCGTAGACGCCGTAGTCGCTCACGCACTTCGGTTGGGAGCCGGAAGGCACGCCTTGCCACAGGCGCTCCAGCTCCGCGGCGCGGATCTCCTTGTTCTTGGAAGCGAACTTGTAGAAGGGATCGCCCGCCGAGGTGTGCCCTTCCGGCTCCGGCTCGACGCCCTGCTGATCGCCTTTGCATATCTCGGGATCGCGAGCGTAGCCATAGGGGTACGGCTTGTACTCCGGGCCCTCGCAGGCCATGGTCCATTCGGTCTCGGTGCACATGCGCTTGCCCTGCTCGGCGCACAGGCGCTGGGCCTGCGGGAAGTCGTTCATCACGGTGGGTCGCGTGCCTTCGCGATTCGGATACTCGAACTTGTCCATGCAGTAGCGGCGGTGCTCCTTCTTGCCCACGCACGTGGCCGGGGCCTCGAACTCGAGACAGATGGTCTTGTCGTTCCACTTCGCGTACCAGCTCTTGCCGGCCTTGCAGCGCTGCTCGACCTCGGTGCAGTAGTCGCCATCGACGAGGACCATCCCCGCGGGACAGGCTTCGGGATCGGCGCTCGCGGCCGGAGCCGGGGCATCGACCACCGCGGCCTGCACCGACGACTGGGAGGCGCCGGCGGTAGTGGGCGCCGCGCTCGAAGGTGGCGTCGCGCCTCCGTCGCCGCCCGTGGGACCGGGGCTGCTGTTGCCGCAAGCAGCAAGAATCACGAAGAGAGTCGGGGCAGCGGAAGCCGCGAGTGGGCGGAGAGAGCGAGTCCTCATCGCTCTGGCGTACCGCCATCGCACAATGTAGGCAAAAATCTGACGTCAGTCGCGGGCAGCGTCGGAGGCAGCGTCGCTCGAGGCTGCGTCGGTGCTGCCATCCCGGGTCGCGCCGTCGCTCGCGGAAGCGTCCGACGCGACGGCGTCCTGGGCGGCGTCGGTCGCTGCTGCGTCGCCTGCGCCGCCGCTGGACGAGCCTCCGCCACCTCCCCCGCCGCTACTGCCTCCGGACGAGAGACTGGCGTAGGGAGGCCGCTGCGGGTCGCTACAGGCCGCAACGGAGACGATGCCCGCAGCCGCGAACAGGAGGCCGACCAACGTGCGACGACGAAGCTCTACGCGCATGAGAGAAATGCTATCACCCTGTTCAGGGGCCCGCGAGAAACCGGCGGAGGCCGATCCCAGCGACTCTTGACACGAGGGATTCTGCCGCGTAAGAACACCGCCCCTCGCGGTGATCCGCGCGGAATCCCACATTTTTCGGATTTGAAGGGCGCGCCCCCATGGCCACGGAATCGAAGCAGACCGCCGAAACCGGCGAAAAGATCGAAAAAACCTCGTCGCACCGATCGTATTCGGCGACGAAAGAAGACGCCGCTGCCTCTCGGGCATGGTGGGTCGTCGACGCGACGGACAAGCCGCTCGGCCGCATCGCGTCCGAAGTAGCGCGCATTCTCCGTGGCAAGCACAAGCCCACGTACACCCCCCACGTCGACACCGGTGACTTCGTCATCGTGGTCAACGCGGGCAAGGTGAAGCTCACGGGCAACAAGCTCGACAAGAAATTCTACTACCGGCACTCGGGCATCCCCGGTGGCTTCCGCGCGGAAGCTTACCGTCTGCTCCTGGACCGCAAGCCCACCTTCCCCATGGAGAAGGCCGTCAAGGGCATGCTGCCGAAGAACGTCCTGGGCCGTGAGATGTTCACGAAGCTCAAGGTCTACGCGGACGCGGACCACCCGCACGCTGCCCAGAAACCCCAGCCGCTCGCGATCAAATAAGGAT
>JABFRG010000775.1 GCA_013141295.1 Polyangiaceae bacterium | reverse complement strand
ACCGAAGACGGCGACCCGCGGTGCGCGGACCTCGTCGGCGGAGCGCTGCTGCCCGTGCACGCGAGGAGCGCGAGAAGCGTGACGGAGCAAGGTACGGCGCGCACGAGCGAGATAGTAGCGGCGCGGCGGCGGAAACACCAAGCGCGACAACGGTGCGATCCCGCCCGGCGCGCCTCACTCAGGAAACGCCGAGGCCGCAGAGGCCGCGAGCGCCCGGCAATCGAGCCCCTGGTTGCGGAGCGCCGCGGGTTCCAGAGGAAGGACTTCGCCCGGTCCTGGCGCTTCCGCCACGTATACGCTGGGCCCCAGGCACCACCGTCCGCAGCGCGACTCGGGCGGGGCACGCACTCGGGCCGCACGCGGGCCTCGAAGCCACCTACTTCAGGGCGTAGCTCTCCAGGTAGTCGAGACCACTACGAACCGCTGGCGAGGCGCACTCGATGTAGACCTTCGTTCCCATCGCCCACGCGACGCGCACCGAATGGAAGAGCAGCGCGTGGAGCACGCTTTGGGTCAAGATCGCAATCCCGGAGAAGTCGAGCGAAAGCGGCCGACCCGCCGAGAGGCCTGCGCGGTACGACTCCACTCGAGCCTCGAACGTCGTCGTATCGTCGAGCAGCTCGCGGACGAGCACCCGAGGAACCGCGGCGGGCGGAGCTTCGTAGGTGAGCCACGTCCGGCCCGAAGACGCCGGCGTTCGCTCCGATGCGCGCTTCCGTATCACGTCGAGCAGAGCATCGCGGTCGACGATCTCGAGGGGAAGCTCGAACACGGCGAGCGTTCCCGGAAAGCCGGTTCCGGGAGGCACCAGAATTTCGATAGCGTGCGTGTCCGCTTCTTCGTCGCTCGAGAGCAACAGTGAGGCTCCGCGGCTCGCGAGGAGGAACCTGCTACGCGTGAGCTTCGCCATCTCGGAGGTGAAGAACAGTCCGAGCCCGGCATTGTTCAGGCTCCCCGTCTGCCCCTCCGGGAACGTACCGGAGACGTGAGGCCGAATAGCCTTCTCGAGCGCAACCTCGGCGCTGGGCACTTCGTGATGGATCTTGAGACTCTCCCAGATGCCCTTCCCCGTGTCCGCGACCGCAACCTGGACGGTGGCCCTCCGGTAGCCCCCTTTTCCCGCGTCCATCCTCTGCGCGCCGACGACCGCACCGAGCGCGTCTCCACTGTGCTGGATGACGTTGCGCAGGAGCTCGTCGATCACGTAGGCGAGAGCATCTCGCGAGTCGACCTCGTCGGCCCCCGGCACGGCGAGGCTCGCGATCTCCTCTGCGACCTTCGCGGTGGGCTGGCCGAAACGAACACGCTGTATCGCGACGGTCCTGTCGGTCTGAGACGCCATCGCCGCTTCAGCGTCTCGCGCCTCGGTAAACCTCACTGCATGGGCGAAACGACCCGCTCTCGAGCTGCCACGCTCATAGACGTCGCACCGGATGTCGTCTGGCCGCTCTTTCCGGCTCAGTGCGCAGAGCGCCACAAGTGCCCACATCTCGACCGTGTCGAAGTTGTCGAGATCGTGGTGAAACCAGGGTCGCCGCGAGATGGTTGCAAGGAATGGCCCGGGTTCGGCGAGGCCGACGCGCGGCGGGGGGTCGAGGTCGGGCGGTTCGGCCATGTCCAAACGTTACCAAACGCGTAGGATGTTCGCATTCTATCGTGCCTCCACAGCGGATGAGCCGAGTCGAGAAATGCGGACGAGGCAGTATCCGTTCGATGACGCCGATCCGAACAGACTCATCGCGCGCGGCCCCTTAGCGTACACTCGGGGACCTATGACACCGTGTCGTGAGACGATGCGCCTCGAGGAAGACGAGCGACGAGTCGCCAACTGGAAGCGCTGGGGACCCTACCTCTCGGAGCGGCAGTGGGGCACGGTGCGCGAGGACTACTCCGAGGGCGGCGATACCTGGCGTTCGTTTCCCCACGACCATGCCCGGAGCCGCGCCTACCGCTGGGGCGAGGACGGCCTGCTCGGCTTCTCCGACCGACAGGGTCGCCTGTGCTTCGGCCTGGCGCTGTGGAACGGCCGCGACGCCATCTTGAAGGAGCGACTCTTCGGGCTCACCAACCCGGAGGGCAACCATGGCGAAGACGTCAAGGAGCTCTACTACTACCTCGACGCGACCCCCACCTATTCGTACGTACGTGGACTCTACAAGTATCCGCAGGGGCCCTACCCTTACGAACGGCTCCTGAGCGAGAACGCCCAGCGCGGCTTCGACGCCCCCGAGTACGAGCTGGTCGACACCGGAGCCTTCGACGAGAACCGCTACTTCGACGTGGGTGTGGAGTACGCCAAGGCGAGCGACGCCGAGATCCTGGTGCGCATCACCGTGACCAACCGCGGCCCGGAAGCCGCGCCACTGGACGTGATTCCCTCGCTCTGGTTCCGCAACACTTGGTCCTGGGGGCGAACCACCGAGGGCTACGAGCCGGAGCCGCGGATTCGCCTGGGGAGCCCGCGCATGGTGGTGGCGGAGCACCGCACCCTGGGGATCGTCGAGCTCTCGGTGGTCGAAGGCGCCCCGCCCGAGTGGCTCTTCACCAACAACGAGACCAACAACGAGCGCCTCTGGGGCACCCCTTCGCTGAGCCGCTACGTGAAAGACGCGTTTCACGACTTCGTGGTCGACGGAAACAAGGACGCGGTGAATCCCGAGCAGGTGGGCACCAAGGTCGGCGCACGCTTGCACCTGGTGCTCGCCCCCGGGGCCTCGCACGTGCTCCGTCTCCGGCTCGGCCCGGCGGCCAGCGGCGAGCCGAGCGCAGCGGCCTTCGACGAGATCTTCGCCGCGCGCATCGCCGAGGCCGACGACTTCTACGAGGAGCGTTTGCCTCCCAACGCTACCGCCGATGAAAGGCTCGTGGCGCGGCAAGCGTACGCCGGGCTCCTGTGGAGCAAGCAGTGCTACCACTTCGTCGTGCAGCAGTGGCTCGAAGGCGATCCGGCCAGCCCACCGCCGCCGCCCGCTCGCGAGCTGGTGCGCAACCGCAACTGGAAGCACGTGTACAGCCGCGACGTGCTCTCCATGCCCGACAAGTGGGAGTACCCCTGGTTCGCCGCCTGGGACCTGGCCTTCCACATGATCCCGTTCGCCGACGTGGACCCCGACTTCGCCAAGCAGCAGCTCATCCTCTTGCTGCGTGAATGGTACATGCATCCCAGCGGGCAGATTCCCGCCTACGAGTTCTCCTTCGACGACGTGAATCCGCCGGTGCACGCCTGGTGCGCCTGGCAGGTGTACCGCCGCGAGAAGAAGAAGACCGGCAAGGGCGACCGGGTGTTCTTGGCGCGGGTGTTCCACAAGCTGCTCCTGAACTTCACCTGGTGGGTGAACCGCGAAGACGTCGACGGCAACAACCTCTTCGCCGGCGGCTTTCTCGGCCTCGACAACGTGGGCATCTTCGATCGCTCTCAGGGCTTGCCGCTGGGCGGCCGCTTGAACCAGGCCGACGGCACCGCCTGGATGGCCTTCTACGCGGTGACCATGCTGGCCATCGCCCTCGAGCTCGCCAAGGAAGACCCTTCCTACGAGGACGTGGCCTCCAAGTTCTTCGAGCACTTCGTGAGCATCGCTTCGGCCATGAACACCTTGGGCGGCGCTGGCCTTTGGAACCGCGAAGACGGCTACTACTACGACCAGCTGCACACCCAGAGCGGCGTGGTTCCGCTCCGCACCCGGTCGGTGGTGGGCGTCATTCCCCTGTTCGCGGTGGAGCTCTTGCACGGCGACGTGCTGGCCAAGCTGCCGGGCTTCCGCACGCGCATGACCTGGTTCATGGAGAACCGAAAGGATCTGGCGCGCCACCTCGCCTTCGATCCCGCCGGCGAGGGACGCTACCTCTTGGCGGTGGCATCCAAGGAGCGCCTGGTGAAGGTGCTCCAGTACCTCCTGGACGAGACCGAGCTCTTGGCCCCCAACGGCATTCGCTCCCTCAGCCGGGTGCACCGCGACTCGCCCTACACGGTGGCCGTCGACGGCCGCGACTACCGCGTCGACTACACGCCGGGCGAGTCCACCTCCGGGCTCTTCGGCGGCAACTCCAACTGGCGCGGCCCCATCTGGTTCCCCATCAACTACCTGCTCATCGAGTCGCTCAAGCGCTACCACGACTTCTTCGGCGACGAGGTGAGGGTGGAGTGCCCCCGCGGCTCCGGCAAAATGATGCACCTGCGAGAGGTGGCCCGGGAGCTCTCCCGGCGCCTCACCGCCCTCTTCCTCCCCGGCCCCGACGGCGCGCGGCCCTGTCACGGCGGCGACCCCCGCTATCGCGACGACCCCGGATTCAAGGACCTCGTTCTCTTCCACGAGTACTTCCACGGCGACCGCGGCGCAGGCCTGGGCGCCAGCCACCAGACCGGCTGGACCGCGCTCGTCGTCCGCTGCATCGACGAGCTCTCCAAAGGTCGCTAATTACTGCATTCTACACATACTGACGACTCGCGTGCCGCGCGTGCGTCGGTGTCGGGCGCACAGGGCCGCGCTGCATACATCCTCGGATGTTTTCCGGCGCCGCGGTGCGGTTGTTGAAGTCTGTCTGGCTGCTGCGGGTACACTCTGCGCATGCTTGCCGCCCGCTTCCTCCCTGCGCCGTCGGCCTACGGGGCTCTCACCGAAAGGCCTCCGGAGCACCTCCTGCTCTACGTTCGCACCAAGAAGCTCACCGGAAGCCTCATCTTCACGGGCTCGAACGCGAACCCGGTGGCGGTGGTCGCCGTGGAGCAGGGCAACGTGCGCAAGGTACGCACGCAGCAGGCCGCGCACCTCGGCGGCATCCTGTACGAGCTCGGCCACATCGACGCCGAGGCCTTGAACCGCACGCTGGCGCAGGTCTCCACCAGCAAGACACCCCACGGACGCGTGCTTCGGCAACAGGGTCTCATCGACGACGCGGCGCTGGCCCAGGGCCTGGTGGAGCAGATCGAGCGGAAGGTGGCGGCCCTCATCGCCCTGCCGCGCGACACCACCTGGGCTTTCCACGACGAGGTCGACGCCCTCGCCGGCTACGGTGGCGACGACTGGCCGTCGGTGGACTCGCTGGGCTCGGTGTGGCGCGGCCTCCGCGAATCGCCGTACTTCGAGGCCATCGAGCTCGCGTCGGTGCGTGCACGCTGCATGCATCTTGCGCTCAAATCGGGCGCCGAGGCCACGCTCACCCGGCTCTCCGAGGCCGAGGCCGGCCTGGTGCGCGCGTTTCGCGATGGCGCCATCTACGACGACATCATTTGCGAGCTGAGCGACAACGCGAAGACCCGCCTCTTTTACTTCCTGCTCCTGGCCGGGGCGCTGGAGCAAACTGCGCCGCGCAAGCCCTCGCAGGAGATCGAGGTCCCGCGGGTCACGGTGTCGACGCCGCCCCTCGTCAGCACGCCGATTCGAGGAACACCCGCGGTGCAGCCGCCGCAGCATCCGTCATTTCGCATGCCCGCGCCGCTGCGACCCTCGCGGCCCAACATCGCCGCCTCGGGCATGCATGCCCGGGCGCCCGACTCGGCGCCGGCCTCTTCGCGCTCGCCGGCAGGCGCGCCCATCCACGCGCCGCCCCGCGACCCACGCCAGGCCATCGACGACCTGTTCGATTCGCTCGGGCAGCTGGACCACTTCGCGCTCCTGGGCGTCACCCACGGCGCGTCGATGGACGAGGTCCGCGCGCAGTTCTTCCGCATGTCCCGGCAGTTTCATCCCGACAAGCAGCCGCGCGACCTGGCCGACCTCGAGGAGAAGTGCACGCGAATCACCGCGCGGCTCATCGACGCCTACCGCGTCCTCTCCGACGTGAAGGTGCGGGCGTCGTACATCGCCGAGCGGGCGTCGTTAGCGCCCCCGGCGTCGCGCAAGAACGAGTCTCCGAAGGAGCTGGCGCAGCTCGCGCTCCGCGTCATGCTGCGGAGCTTCACCGAAGCGATGGAGATCATCGATCGAGCCAAGGGCGCCGACACCGGCGAAGACCCCGAGGTCGCCACCATCCACGCGTGGGTCGTAGCGCAGGACCCCGCACGCCAGGACCCGGAGGCGCTGAAGGAGAGCGTGCTGGTCTTCGACAGGCTCACCCGCGAGTGCACCGACAACGCCGACGCCTACTACTACCGCGCGCAGCTGCACAAGCGCCTGGGTCAAGCGACGCATGCGCTCAAGGACCTGAAGACCGCCGCCGAGTACGACGCGGATCACACGGACGCGAGCCGCGAGTTGCGCCTGTTTCGCATGCGCACCGAGGGCGGCATGGCGCCGGAGGAAGCGCTGGGCATGTCGCCGACCGCCAAGCGCAGCGAGTCGCTCTCGCGGCTCGTCGCGGTGGTGATGGGCAAGAAGGACTAGCGTCCTACTCGGGGATGGGTACGCCGGTCTTTTCCGGGTCCAGGAGGCTGCCGAGGTTGTGCACCTTGGCGTCGTTGCCGGAGAGCTGGCCCACCGGACCGAGGAAGTTGTACTCGAGGAAGCGCACCACCGAGGAGTGCTCCATGGGCACGTGCGAGACGCTTCCCTTGCGGGCGAAGGCGCCGACCGCGAGCATGGGCACCCGCGTGCCGTAAGGCACGGTCTTGCCGTCGTCGTACTTGTCCACGCCCGGCGGCGGTGGCACGTGGTCGAAGAACCCACCGCCCTCGTCCCAGGTGACCAGCACCAGGGTGCTCGCCGCGTAGCGCGAAGCGGCGATCAGGTTCAAGGTGTTGGCCACGAAGGAGACGCCGTCGGTGATGGTCGAAACGTTGGGGTGCTCGCTGTGCCACTCCTTGGCCTTCACGAAGGCGAAGCTCGGGAGCTTGCCGCCGTCGAGGTCGGTCTTCAGGTCCGCGTAGTCCTCGATGTGCGGGCCGTCGACCAGCGACGCGTAGTACTGGAACGGAATATCGGACGCATCGTAGATGCACGCGTGGCAGGCCACCGGGTGGGCGATGCACGAGGAATACGGGCAAGAGCTGGGGGCGCTGGGGCACGACGGCGCGGCGGCCTTGGCCTCGCGAAATCCGTCGGCGTACACCGAGAAGGTCTTGCCCGCGCCCAGCAGCAGGTCGGCGATGGTGCTGCGTCCGGCGTAGCTGATGCGGTCCTTGGTGATGCAGGTGCCGTTGGGGTCGACGCAGCCGGTGGCGATGGAAGCCGGGAAGTACTGGTTGTTGACGAACGGAACGTGCGTCGTTGCAAAGTACATATTGTTCGACGCGGTGCCGCCGGCGATCGGCTGAAAGTAGCGGTCCGCCAGCGCGTTCTGGTCCGCCAGCGACCAGTACAGGCCCACCGTCGACTCACCCGCGAGCGCCCAGTTCTTGGGGTTCGAGCAGCTCGGCCCGAAGCCGAGGCAGGTGTCGGAGCCGCTGCTCCCGGTGACGAAGCCGTCCATCTTCCCGCCGTTGATCTGCTGTAGCTCGCAGTCCTGGGCGTGGTCGCGATCGCTGCCGAAGTTCGAGTCGTCGTCGAGCACCGTGGGCGAAGCGCCCCGTGGCTCGGTGGCCGGCGCCGCCTCGCAGCAGTCGCGCCCGGCGGTGCAGGTGGGGTTCGAGCCTGCGGCCGCCTTGCAGTAGCGCCCGAAGTAGCTGTCGAAGGTGTGGTTCTCCTGGACGATGAGCACCACGTGCTCGATCTTCGAGGCCTGGCAGGTGCCTCGGCCGCAGTGCTGGCCGCCGCTGCAGACCACCCCGCACCCGCCGCAGTTCTGGTCGTCGGCCATCACGTCGATGCACCCGCCGCCGCAGAACGCTTGCCCGACGGGCAGAGCGGCGCGTCCGGACCCACGTCGGGGCCTCCGTCGCGAACGCGGCCGGCGTCGGGGATCACAGGATCGTCGCCGGTGCTGCCGCACGCCGCCACCGGGCCCGCAACGCCTCCCACCACCAACAGGGTCCAAGCGAGACGTCGACGCGTACCCAAGGCCATCGGGGGATCTCCAGCGCGCGAAAGCGCGGCGCTAGCTCCAGCGTACCGTCCCCGCCCCACCGTGTCGATCCGGTGTCGCGATTGTAACGTCGATCTCTACCGTTTGGCTGCCCGGGCACTAAGGGCCCGCCCACGAATAACTTAGCCGCCTCGGCGCCGATCCATCGCCGCCTCCGTCGTTGCGAAATCTCGAGATAGCAGCAGTATCCCGTCGATTTCGCGCCTCGGAGGTCGGCGCGCCTCGACGCCGATCCGATCAAGTTATTCGTGACCGGGCCCTAAGTGCGCCTCGCGGGTCGGTCTCGATGCGGCCTTCCTTCAGAAGCCTTCCCACCGCGCGCTTGAAGGCCTTCTTGCTGATGCCGAAGACCCGGCGGATCTGCTCCGGCGACGCCGCCTCGGTGATGGGCGGAACGCCGGGAAGCGCCAGGGTCTCGAGAATGGCGTCGCCATCGCGGGACAGCTCTTCGTGCGCGAGGCCTCGCAACGAGAGCTCCCGCTTGCCATCCGGCAGCACCCGCGCGACCCGGAACTTCGCGCGCTCCCCCCGAGAAAGCCGGTGCGGCTCCCCGGCCGGCAGCACCGCCGTGGCACGGCGGTCGATGATGACGAAGAGGCCGATCTCCGGCTCGTTGCGGTAGGCCTCGCCCTCCACCCACTCCCCCACGCCGGCGGTGATGACGCCGTCGAGCATCTCCGCCACCCGCATGGTGCCGGCCAGGCGCCCGCTGTCGTCGAGGAACAGGCCCACCGGGTGGCGCTCGCCCACGTGCACCTCGCGGGTTTGCTCGCCGAACGGCACCAGCAGATCCTTGATGGGTCCCCAGGCGAAGAACGCGCCGATGGGCGTGACGTCACGCACCTCGAGAAATGCCACTTCGCCCAGGGAAACCATGGGCGGAATGGTGGTGGCGATGGGTCGATCCTCGGAGTCGCGGTACACGAACACCGTGAGCTCGTCGCCCTCCTTCGTGCCCTCCGGCACCTCGAGCCGCGGCAGGAGCAGCGTTTGCGGGCCGGTGTCGTCCTCCACGGCGAGAAAGGCGCCGGGTGGGCCGAAGCGCAGCACCGGCAAGCGCACGAAGCGTCCGAGGAGAGAGGGCATGGCGGCGCATTGTGGCACGAAAGGCGCCTCTTGCGTGGACGAGAGCCGCCCGGCACCATGCGCCGATGGCGCAAGGCTCGACGACGTACCATCTCCGCATCTCCCTCTCGGACGTCGATCGCAACGTCTACGAGGCGCTGGATCTGCGGCTGGCGCGACACCCTTCGGAGACGATGCGGTACCTGCTGACGCGCACCATCGCCTACTGCCTCTCCTACGAAGAGGGTATCGCCTTCAGCAAGGGCGGCCTCTCCGACACCGACGAGCCGCCCATCACCGTGCGCGATCTCACCGGGCTGTTGAAGGTATGGATCGAGATCGGCTCGCCTTCGGCGGAGCGCCTTCACAAGGCTGCCAAGGCTGCGCCTAAAGTTGCACTATACACGTATACCGACCTCGCGCTCCTGCAGCGCGAGGCGAAGACGCGCGTGATCCACAAGATGGACGGCATCGAGGTCTACCGGCTGGAGCCGGCGTTCCTCGATGCCATCGATCCACACGTGGACCGCAACACCGAGCTCGAGCTCACGCGCAACGACGGTCAGCTCTACGTGAGCGTCGACGGCGAGACGCTGGAAGGCGCGCTCACCCGGGTCTCCCTCACTTCGGAGTGAGCCGGCGGCCGCATCGGCGGGAGGCTGGCGTCCGAGGAGGGCGGCGGCGACGAGCCCGGCACGAACGAGCTGGGCAACGCACCGCGCGCCACGGCGTTGCGGAAGGCCCGCGGCGTGGTGCCGGTCCAGCGGCGGAACGCACGGAAGAACGGCGCCGGCTCCGAGAAGCCCAGGGTCGACGCGATGGCCGCCAGGGTCTGCGTGCGATCCTGGAGCAGCCGCATGGCGAGCTCCCGACGAACCTCGTCGAGCTGCTCCGAGAGCCGCGTGCCGAGCTCGGCCAGCCGGCGCTGCAGGGTGCGCGGCGAGAGACCGAGCGACCGGGCCACCTTCGCGAGCGGCGGAACGCCGGACGAGATGGCTTTGGCCAGCGTCTGCCGCAAGAGCGAGATGAGCGCCTCGCGCTGCGCCGACCCGGAGGCCAGCGAGCGTTCTTGCTCGGCCAGCGCCAGGCTCACCGACGGGTCGGCGGTGAGGAGCGGAGTATCGAGGAGGCGCGCGTCGAACACCAGCGCGTCTTCCGCCGCGTCGTAGGAGGCGGGGCACCCGAAGAAGGACTCCACCGCCGTCCGCGTGTCGCTCGGCGCGTGGATGAAGTGCACCTCGCGGAACGCCATGGCGCCGCCCACGCCCACCCGGCAGCGCTCGGCGACCACCGCCAGGAAGGTCTCCGAGAGGTTGGCCGACAGGCGCGGCCGACGACGCTCGCGATGAACGAAGCGCGCGGTGTCGCCCTGCACTTCCAGCGAGAGATCGACGGTCTCGGTGAACATGGCGACGCAGCGCGCGAGGCGTTCGAGCCCTTCCCGGAGCGTAGCGCTGGCCATGCAGTAGTAGTCGACGAACCCGAGGCTCCCGATGGCGAAGGCCGGCACCAGGTGAAGGCCGAGAATGCCGAGGCCGTCGAGCTTCTGGATGGCCGTGGCGAGGAGCACGCCGTCCACCACGTCGGCCCCGTCGGCCGGGAGCACCAGCTCCTCGAGACCGCCGAGCCCGCGCCCGCCGGGGATGCAGCGGAGGAGCGAGTTGGTCACCGGGCGCAAAAGCCGGGCGGCGACGCCCCCGCGCGGACGCACGCTGGGGTAGGTACGGGGCGTCGTACCATCGCCGACGGCGGGGTACGAGTCGGGCGGTGACGAAGACTTCACGTTACTCACCAGTGTATCGCATCGCTCGTCGCTGAAGATGGCTCGTTCGCTCATGGGACTCTCCGGGCCACCCGATGCGGCCCCTGAATGACAGAAGTTGAGAACGCTGCCGTCGATCCCGTGACGATCAATCGGTAGCTGGGATAAGTGCGATTCACGGTCTTGGCGGTCACGGCGATTCCGAATCGTTCACCCCGTGCCATTCGAAGCTGAATGAAGTCGATGTAGGTCCCCTGGATGCCGTCCCCGAAGGTGAGCATCGACTGGTGACCGTCGGCGTCGGACGACGCGACGACGTCGCCCGCAGGATTGGTGACGAACACGTCGAAGTCGGAGAGGGAGTTCTCCGGCACGAGCGTCACCGTCACGAACTGGGCTTCCCGCGAGGTGGCGACGTACGCGTCGACCTCGGGGCCCGGCTCCGCGATGGAACCCACCACCATGAAGGACGTGTCGTTGTCGCGCAGGGTCTTCGCGTACCCCTCGGCGTACTTCTCCACGAGCTCGTAGCGACGCTTCGCGCCGCCTTCCGTCCAGGGTACGTCGACCGTGCGCGCGATCTGCCCTGCGGCGTTGCGATAGTTGCCGGCGTCGTCGACACCGAAGCCGTGCGGACCCAGCGGACCCAGCGGACCCAGCGGACCCAGCGGACCCAGCGCGCCCAGCGGGCCCAGCGCGGTGAACACGCCGCCCGCCTGGAGCTGCCGCGCCCAGTCATTGATGGCGGCCAGATCCCGCGAGTAGGCGCGCTCGCTGAGGGGGCCTTCGGAGCCGAGCGGACCGTGCGCGCCGAGGGGACCGTCGCCCTTCAGCGACTGCTTCGACCAGCTCTCCCAGTTGCCCGCAGCGTGCATCCACGAGGAAGGGTTCCAGCTGGCGTCGCCGATGGGACCCAGCGCGCCCAGCGGGCCGAACGCCCCCAGCGGGCCCATGGGTCCGAGGGCGCTGTGCGGAGAAAGGTACTCCGCAGGGTCGTGGCCGGGATCGGCGGTCTTCACCACCGGCTTCACCGCGGCGAGCGACCCACCGAGGGCGGCCACCGACGCGGCGGTGACCACCGTCTTGCCGTCGCGGAGATCGGCGTCGTCGCCGGCGGCATCGTCGCCACCACACGCGGCGCACAAGACGAGAAGAGAAGCGAGAAGCTGACGGGACATGCCTGTGATTGGCGGCAGCCGCAACGAATTCCCTGAACTTCGCCGCCAAACCACTGACGCCGCACGACACGAGGCTTCCGGAGGCACGCGCGGTCATGCACGGTCTGCGCAGGTCGCGGCCCCCGAGAAGCGTTCCCAAGCTCGTAGGCGGGGCCGCTGCGCGAGTGGTAAAGTCCCGGAAGAAATGGGCTTTGGCTCACATGCGCGGCGGTGGCTGACGGGCCTCTCGGCGGGCGCCGCGATGGGCGCCGGTAGCGCCGGCGCGTGGGGTCAGGCGCCGCCCGTCATCGCCAGCGCGCCGACTGCCAGCACCGCGACGCCAACTTTGGCGCGTCCGGTGATGGTTCCGCCGAAGCTGGTGGGCGACCCGACCGTGCCATATCCGGAAGGTGCGTCGGGCGATGCCTCGGTGGTGCTCACGCTCACCATCGACAATGCGGGCGTGGTCCAGAGCGCCACCGCCGACGTCACGCAGGAGCCCTTCTCGAGCCGGGCCGAGCGGGCCGCGCTCGCGTTCCGCTTCGAGCCCGCGACGCGCGACGGCACCCCGGTGGCCGTGCGCATCCGCATGGTCCTCGACTTCCATCCGCCGCCGCCGCCCGAGCCCAAGGTCGCGGAGCCCCCGCCCGAAGTGAAGGCTCCGCCCAAGCCCGGCAAGCCCACCGCACGACCCAGCGAGGGCATCGAGGAGGTTCAGGTCCGCGGCGCGCGCGGCGAGCCCTCTCGGACGGCAACGCTCAGTCGCGCCGAGGTGCGGCAGATTCCCGGCACCTTCGGCGATCCCTTCCGGGCCATCGAGATCATGCCGGGGGTCACCCCCATCGTCTCCGGCCTGCCGTTCTTCTTCGTTCGCGGCGCGCCTCCTGGCAACGTGGGCTACTACCTCGACGGGGTACGTGTACCTTACCTGTTTCACGTGGGCGCCGGCCCTTCGGTGGTCCACCCCGGCCTCATCGACCGCGTGGACCTGTACTCGGGCGGCTACCCGGCGCGCTACGGTCGCTACAGCGGCGGCATCGTGGCCGGCGAGACACTTCCGCAGTCGACCAAATTGCGTGGAGAATACAACGTTCGCGCCTTCGACGCCGGCGCCCTGGTGGAGGCACCCTTCGCCAATGGCAAGGGCAACGTGCTCCTCGGCGGCCGCTACTCGTACACCGCGGCCATCCTCACGCTCCTCTCCTCGGCCACCATCCTCGACTACTGGGACTACCAGGCGCGGGTGGCCTACGATCTCGGGCGCGACGATCGCCTCTCGGTGTTCGCCTTCGGCGCCTACGACTTTCTCGGCGAGAAGACCGCCACCGAGACGCTCACCCTCTTCGGTACCGAGTTTCACCGGGTGGACGCGCGCTTCGACCACAAGCTGGGCAGCGAAGGCGCCATCCGCACCGCGGTGACGCTCGGCATCGACCGCACGCGGCTCCAGAACGATCGCTTCCTGCGCGATCGCCTCCTCGGCACGCGCACCGAGCTCTCCTACCGGCTCGGCAAGGTAGCCACGCTGCGCGCCGGCGCCGACGTGCAGATGGACCGCTACGACATCGAGCTCAACGGCGGTGATCTGAGCCCCTCCAACGCCAACATCGCCAATGCCTTCCCTTCGCGCACCGACCTCGCGCTGGGGGCCCGCGCCGACTTCGTGCTGGCCCTCGCCCCCACGTTCGATCTCACCCCCGGGGTGCGCGTGGATCTGTTCACCTCCGATGGGCAGAGCGCCATGGGCGTCGACCCGCGCCTGCAGAGCCGGGTGAAGGCTGGCTCGCGGGTGCAGCTTCTCTCGGCGCTGGGGCTCGCGCACCAGCCGCCCTCGTTCGTCATTCCCGTGCCCGGGTTCCAACCGGGCGGCTTGCGCGGCGGCCTCCAGAAGGCCCTGCAAGAGAGCTTCGGCGTGGAGGTCGACCTGGGCGGGAGCACCACCGTGACGGCGACCCTGTTCCACAACGCGTTCTTCGACATGAGCGACGCCCTGAGCGTCACCACGCCGCAGGTGAACGGCTGCCCGCCCGGCGCCTTCCCGGCCGACACCATCGCCGGCGATCCCGGTCGCCAACCCACCGGCAACGGCTCGCGCTGCAGTCCGCGATTTCCCAACGGGCAGATCGGCCCCGACCGCAGCGGCGGCGGCGGTCAAGCCTCGCAAACCACCGGCGACACGCAGAACGCCCGCGCCTTCGAGACGCGTGCCACGGGCTCCGCCTACGGCTTCGAGCTCTTTCTCAAACGCAAGCTCACCAGCAAAATCGGTGGCTTCGTCTCGTACACGCTCTCGCGCTCCACGCGCACCGCCAACAACGCCACCTTCATCGCCTCGTTCGACCGCACCCACGTGCTCAACGCGGCCATCGCCGTCGACCTCGGTCGCAACTGGCGCGCCGGTGCCCGCGGCACGTTCTACACCGGCCTGCCCAAGGCGCCGGATCCGACGAACCCCGGCGCGACCCGACTCGACCCGTTCTACAAGGTGGATCTGCGGCTCGAGAAGCGCTGGCAGCTGAACCAACGATTCTGGATCTCGGCGGTGGCCGAGTGGGTCAACGTCACGTTCACCAAGGAATCGGTCGGCACCAACTGTACACTCAACGGGTGCGTGGAGCAGAAGGTCGGGCCGGTGACGATCCCCAGCATCGGGGTGGAGGGAGGTTTCTGATGAGCTCCATGAAACGAACGTTCGGCGCCGCTCTCGCCATCGCGCTCGCAGCGGCTTGCGGGGGTGGCAACAGCGCGACGCCGGCGGTGCCCACCTGCGACGCCGCATGCCAGGACGCCATCGCCATCCGCTCGCTGCGCGAGACGCTCAAGCTGGCCTTCAACCTCACGCTCCAGGGCAAGCCGGTGGGCCATCACGACGAGAGCGTCGACTGTCCGCTCGGCGGAAGCGTGCACGTGGTGGGCGACGCCACCTCCAATCCAGCCCAGGGCGCCACCAACGTGGACCTGGTGTACGAGCTCCTGGGCTGCACCTACACCCTCAAGGACGACGATCCGAAGCAGACCTACAGTATGTCGCTGGTGGGCAAGGTGGAGCAGAAGGGCGTCATCGCCGTCCAGCCTTCGGCCACCACGGCGCTGGGCTTTCGCAGCGGCAGCGTGAGCTTCAGAGGAAGCGTGTACAATCCCGCCATTTCCTACGAGCAGGCCGCGTGCGCGGTCGTGCTCCAGCAAGACGGCAACAAGCTCACCGGCACGCTCTGCGGGCGCTCTGGCACCGTCGACCTCTGACGGATCAGGTGCCGAAGTAGAAGTACGCGCTCCCGATGACGATGAGCGCAGCCAACGCCAGCGTGACGATGCTGAGCGCGAGGAGCGGGTGCCCGGCGGGGCGCATCCGCGGGATACGTACGGTGCGATCCGGGTCGAGCTCCGCCAGCGTCGCCTCGAACCCGGCCGTGCTCGAGGGCGCGGGGAAGCTCGGAATCTCGAAGCGCGAGAACCAGCGCACGCCGTCGTCGTCGTCGTCGTCACCGTCGTGCTCGAGCTCCTCGAACGAAGGCGGGGGCGGCGAGGCCATGCTCCCGTCGCGTGGCGCGAGAAGGGAGGGATCGGTGTCCGGCGGTGGCGGCGGAGGTCGCACCGTGCTGCGGAGCGTGGGGCGGTAGCCGTAGGCGATGTCGTCGTCGAAGTCCCGATCGCGCATCATGGCTCGAGAAGAGAGCAAGTGTCGTTCCTGCGAAGCGAAGAGAGAAACCAAGGTGGAAATCCAGATGCGCAGGAAGTGCCACACGTTCACCGGTGGGCGATTTACGGAGAGATAACGTCAAGAAAGTGTCGCGGGGCGACGAGAGCGTCGGGCCCATGGCGGCGAGCTATGCAGCGACGTCCCCTCCCCCTGCCCCTCCCGCTCGCGGGAGGGGAGCCTTACACGCGGGCCGCTCGCGATGCGCGGGAGCCTTACACGCGGGCCGCTCGCGATGCGCGGGAGCCTTACACGCGGGCCGCTCGCGATGCGCGGGAGCCTTACACGCGGGCCGCTCGCGATGCGCGGGAGCCGTACGCGCCCTGCTCGAGGTTGGCTCGAGCCGAAACGCACGAAGGCCGCAGGTTGTTCCCGCGGCCTTCGGTCAGCTCAGCTGCGTGTCACTTTTCCCAGTGCCACTTCTCGGAGGGCACGGTGCGGCGGAAGCCGTAGCGGCGGCCGTAGCGCGTGAGCCAGGAGTACACGCGGGGGGCCGAGGTGTTGAGGTCGAGCGCGTGGCCGCTCTGGTGGTTCGAGTAGCCGGGCGGCGCCGCGAGGTTGCCACGGCCCTGCTTGTAGAGACGGTAGAGGTAGCGCTGCTGCGCCATGGTGCGGAAGCCGCTCACCACGCGAAGCGAGGCGCCGCCCCGGCGCGCGGCGGTGCGCATGCGAAGGTAAGCGCGCGCGGTGTTCACCTCGAGGAGCTTGCCGTCGACGGTGGTCACGCAAATAGTGAAAGCCTTGCCGCGGCGGTAGCCGGTGGCTTTGCGGCAGGTCTTCAGCACGTCCATGGTGTTCACTTCGATGTCGTCCTTGGCGATGTCCTTGGCCTCGGCCGGAGTCACGTCGTCGGGCAGCATCGGGTCGGCCTCGAGGTACTTCGCCGCAGGCTCCGGTGCGCCCGGGACCACCGCGATTCCCTCGTCCGTGTTGTCGTCGGGCTCGTTGCCGTCGGCGTCGTCCCACGCCGCGCCGGCCTGGGCTTCCTCGGTGGTGGGAGGGCCCTCGTCGTTGACGCCGTCGTCAGACGCGCAGGCGAAGGAGAACAGCAAGCAGCTGAGAGCTGCGAGGCGAGTGAGTTTCTTTTGAACCATGACGCCCCCCTAAGCACGCCGCTTGCCAACGCAGCACGTGTCTTCGCGGGCCGCAGTTTTCCCGAGGGGCGCGACGAAACGATGGCGAGCGCCCGCAGCGTGGGTCGCGCGAAGGTTCGCGGCGCTTCGCGCGGCGTCGCGAAGGTCGTCGCGGCCCGCTACGCTGAGGGAAACTGCCATCACGCGGGGCCGGCGTTCGTGGTAGGTGCAGACCCATGCTGGGTCTGGTGAACCTCGGAAAGTCATTCGGTGGACGTACGCTCTTCGAGGGTGTCTCGCTCCAGCTCAACGTGGGCAACCGCTACGGCCTGGTGGGCGCCAACGGGTCCGGCAAGACCACGCTGCTCAAGGTCCTCTCCGGCGACGAGCCGGCCACCGACGGCTCGGTGAACCTTCCTTCCACGGCGCGCATGAGCGTCTTGCGGCAGGATCGCTTCCTCGACGACGAGCAGATCATCCTCGACCTCACCATGATGGGCGACACCATCGTGTGGGCCGCGATGATGGAAGAGAAGGCCATCCTTGCCACGCCGGAGCCCGACGCCGCGCGCATGGCAGAGCTGGAAGACGTGGTGCGAAGCCACGACGGCTACACGCTCGAGGCCCGCGCCAGCGCCATCCTCGAGGGTCTGGGGGTGCCGCGGGCCAAGCACCGGCAGCCGCTCGGTACCCTCTCCGGGGGCTTCAAGCTGCGGGTGCTCCTGGCGCAGGTGCTCCTCGGCGGCCCCGATCTCTTGCTCCTCGACGAGCCCACCAACCACCTCGACATCCTCTCGATTCGGTGGCTCGAGCGCTTCCTGGCGAGCTACGCCGGCTGCGCCATCGTCATCTCCCACGACATTCGCTTCCTCGACAACGTGGCCACCCACATCCTCGACGTCGACTACGAGACCATCACGCTCTACACCGGCAACTACTCGGCCTTCGAGGTGGAGAAGCAGGCGATCCGCGACCGCAAGGAAGCGGAGATCGCCCGCACCGAGAAGATCATCGCCGAAAAGCGCGCCTTCGTGGATCGCTTCGGCGCCAAGGCCACCAAGGCCAAGCAGGCGCAGTCGCGGCTGAAGCAGATCGAGAAGATCGAGGTCGAGGAGCTGGCGAACACCTCCCGACGCACGCCGAAGTTCCGCTTCCAGCCGGCGCGCCCCAGCGGCCGCGACGTGCTCACGGTGGAGGGGATCTCCAAGAGCTACGGCAGTCTCGCGGTGCTCAAGGACATCTCGCTCACCATCCGGCGCGGCGAGAAAGTCGCGGTCATCGGCCCCAACGGCCTCGGCAAGTCCACGCTGCTGAAGATCGCCACCGGCAACCTCGAGGCCGACGCCGGCACCGTCAAGTGGGGCCACGAAGCGCAGGTGGGCTACTTCGCCCAGGACCACACCGACTTGCTCACCGATCCCAAGATGACGCCGCTCGAATTCATCTGGGCGGTGGACCCCATGGCCGCCACCAGCGCCGTGCGCGGACAGCTGGGCCTGGTGCTCTTCTCCGGCGAAGAGGTCGACAAGCCGGTGGGCAAGCTCTCCGGCGGCGAGGCCGCGCGGCTCATCTTCTGCAAGGTCATGGCCGAAAAATCCAACGTGCTGGTGCTCGACGAGCCCACCAACCACCTGGACATCGAAGCGATCCACGCGCTCTCCGAGGCGCTCAAGGCCTTCGAGGGCACCGTGCTCTTCGTCTCCCACGATCGCTGGTTCGTCTCCCAGCTCGCCACGCGCATCCTGGAGATCACCCCCACCGGCCTGCGCGATTTCCCGGGAACCTACACGGAATATCTGGAGCGCTGCGGCGACGATCACCTGGACGCCAACGCGGTGGCCCTCAAGGCCAAGCGCGAGAAGACCAACGATGCCGGCGCCGAAGCAGCCACCACCGCTGCCACCGCCACCAACTGGGAAGCCGAGAAGCGCCGCAAGAACCGCCTGAAATCGCTCCCCGGTCTGCGCGACAAGGTCATGGCCGCCATCGACGCCGCCGAGGCGCGGAAGACCGCCATCCACGCGTCCTACGCGAGCCCCGGCTTCTTCGAGAAGACGCCCAAGGAAGAAGTGGCCGCCCTGGAGGCCGAGGACAAGGCCCTCGAGGGCAAGCTCGAGACGCTCATCGCCGAGTGGGAAGGCCTGGAGAAAGAGATCGCCGACGGCGCGTCCGGCGCCTGAGCGCCGAGAAATGGCGCGCGAAGCGGTGCCCCGGTGGCGCCCATGTGCTACACCGGCTCCATGTCGCGTTCGGTCCTTGGTCTCGCGCTCCTCGGTGTCACCCTGTTCGTCGCCTGCAGCGACGACGCCGGCAGCGCCGAGGACGACAAACGCAGCAAGAAGAAGGACGCGGGGACCGACGCCGCGCTGGTGACCGACGGCGGCGCACCCGAAGGCAGCACGTCCGAGGCGGGGCTCGCGTACGTCGACGTCCCGCTCACGGTGGTCCTTCGCAACAGCGGCGGCGGCAAGGGCCTGGCGGTTCCACTGGCGGTGGGCTCGTCGGCGGCGGTGCCCCCTCCTGGTCGACACCGGCTCGGCAGGCGTTCACATTCTCGCCAGCGACATCGCCCCGGGGAGCATCACCCGCACCGGCCGCGCGGTGCGCGAAGAATACGTCGACGGCACCGAGCTCGTGGGCGAAGAGGCCATGGCGCAGGTCTCCTTCGGCGCCGCCCGCACCGGCATCATCGCCATCCACGTGGTCGATCGCGTGGGCTGCGTCTCCGGCCGCGCCGGCTGCTCCGGCCAGGACGGCAGCGACTTCTTCCACGCCCACGGCACCTCGGGCATCGTCGGCATCACGCTGGGCAACTCGGTGGCCGAGCCGGCCATCTACAGCCCCATCGCGCAGATCCCCGGCGTGCTCGGGTCGGCATACACCATCCGAACGAACGGCTACGCCGGCACCACCGGCACCCTCACCCTGGGCAACCCGCCCGGTGGCCTACCGTTCGCGGAGATTCCTCTGGTGCGCGAGTCCGCCGGCACGCTGCCCAACGGCGTCCCGGCCTGGAACGACGCACGCGTCAACGTGTGCTATTCGGTGGACAATACACCCATTCAGAACGACTGCGGCCCGAGCATCTTCGACACTGGCGCCACCGCGCTCTTCTGGAGCACGAACCGGCTCTTGCTCTCGCAGCAGTCGTTCGGCGCGCTCGCCCCGGGCTACACGTTCCACGCCAAGGTCGACGGCGTCTTCGAGTGGAGCTTCACGGTGGCGAATCCCGCGGTGCCCGGGGTCGACATGGTGCTCCCCTCGCCCGGCGCCTTCAACACCAACCTCGGCGTCGGTATCTTCTTCGCGTACGACATTCGCTACGACCACAAGGCCGGCAAGCTCGGCATCCGCAAGCGCTAGCGCGCGAAGCACGAAGGGTCATCCCGAGTCTTCACGCGCGGGGCGCGCCAGTATCTCGAAGAAACCAAGAGTCATCC
>JABFRG010000050.1 GCA_013141295.1 Polyangiaceae bacterium | reverse complement strand
CCAGTGCGCCTACCACCACCAGCGCAGCGGCAAGTGCGGCGCCTCCACCCAGCACGTAGCCGCGTCGCCGTCTCTCCGCGACCGCGCCGCCTTCGGTCCATCCCGCCACGGTCTCGGCGGCCGCCCGTGGGCCCGCCGCGCTCGCGCGCGGCGAAAGCGCGATCGGCTGCGAGTCGCGCGGCCGACTCAACGGCGCGACCTCCACCGTGATGTGCGAAGCCGAATGCGGCAGCATCGTGTACGTGGGGTTGCCCGCGAACGGCGCCAGCGCCCGCGCCAGCTCGCCGGCGCTCTGGTACCGCTGGTCGCGGTCGCGCGCGAGGCACTTGTCGACCAACGCGAGCATGCCGGGCGGCAGGTGCGGCGCCAGCTCGCGCAGGGGCCGCGGCGATTCGGCGAGCACCAGCGCCAGGACCTCGCCCACCGTCTCGCCGGTGTACGGCGGTTGCCCCGAGAGCAGCTCGTAGAGAATGGCGCCGAGCGACCAGATGTCGGTGCGAAGGTCGGTCTTGCGCGAGTTCTTGGCTTGCTCGGGCGACATGTACGCGGGCGTTCCGACGATGCCTCGGGTGTCGGTGATGTGCGCGTCGGAGAGCGTTTTCGAGATGCCGAAGTCCAGCACCTTCACGCGACGCGATCGGTCGGGCCGCACCGCGAGGAACAGGTTCGAGGGCTTCAGATCCCGATGCACCACGCCGATGGCGTGCGCCGAGGCCACCGCGTCCAGCGCCTGGAGCACGTAGTCCACCACTTCGCCCAGCGGCAGCTTGCCGCGCGTCTCGAGCTCGACGTCGAGATCGTGCCCCTCCAGGTACTCCATCACCATGAATGGTACGCCGCTCGGGAGCTCGCCGGTGTCGAAGACGCGGCACACGTGATCCGACTCGATGCTGGCCGACGCGCGCGCCTCGCGCTGGAAGCGCTCCGCGGAGTCGTCTGCGTCCTGTCGCGAGATCAGGAACTTGATGGCCACCGGCTGATCGAGCGTGAGGTGCCGCGCACCCATCACGAACCCCATGCCGCCGACGCCGAGGGTCCGCTCGATGCGATACTTCTCCGCTACGACATCACCGGGGGCCACCGGGGGTTTTGCGCTTTCTCGGCCTGCCATCGGGATGATTGCAGTCTCTCACATCGTCCCGGCGGATCAAGCGCACTGGCGCACCGCGGCACATCGCTTGGCGCCGTACATGTGCGGCGCTCGCGTACGAAGCGTCGCGCTCAGCCCTCGAAGCTGCCCTCGAACAGGCTCTCGAAGCTCTCTTCCGAAGTGCGCTCGGTCGCGCCCTCGAAGACCTGCGCGCTCGCGTCGGTCTCCGCCGACCAGCTGCTCGGGCCCGTGTGGACCCGGGCGTACTCTTCGAGGTCGCAGGGAATCGTCAGGAGCACCGGCCGGGTTGCACCGTGGATGCGCGTCGTCGCGAACGTCGCCTCTCCCGGAAACTGCGTCTCTCGCAACAAGCTCGCCGCGGACTTCGACATGGGGATCGCCTCCTCGCGTTCTTGGGTACAGGGCGCTGCTCGGAAGGAGAAAGTTTCCGGCGCCAAATAGGTAGGCAGGTGTAGTTCGAGCGCTGACAGCGGAGACGGTACCAAGGCAGGCGATCCGTGGGCACAAAAAGCGACGAGGCGTACAGCTGCGGCATTTGCCGCTCTCGCTGGACGCCTCGCGCTCAGGTGCGTTGCGGATCAGCCGAGGAAGCCCTTGGCGATTTCCATGAGCTCGGTGTTGGCTGCGACGGACTTGCCGAACGCGTCCTTCTCGGCGGCCGAGAGGTCGAACTCGTACACGGCCTCGGCGCCCTTGGCGCTGAGCTTCACCGGCACGCCGACGAACGCGCCCTTGACGCCGAACTCGCCATTGAGCTCGACGGAGCAGGGGAGAACGCGGCCCTGGTTCTTGATGATGGCCTCGACCATGAGGCAGGTGCCGGCGCCGGGGGCGAGCCAGGCGCTGGTGCCGATGAGACCGGTGAGCGTGGCGCCACCCTTCTTGGTCTGCTCGACCACTTCGGTGAGCTTCTCGGCGGAGAGAAACTTGGAGACCGGGACGTTGCCGATGGTGGCGGTGGAGAGCACCGGAACCATGTCCTTGTCGGTGTGGGCGCCGAGCACGATGGCTTGCACGTCTTCGACGCTCACGCCTGCGGCGAGGGCGAGGTAGGTGCGGAAGCGCGCGCTGTCGAGGACGCCAGCGGAGCCGATGACGCGCTCGCGGGGGAAGCCGGTGACCTGCTTGGCCACGAACACCATGGCGTCGAGCGGGTTGGAGACGACGATGAGCACCGCGTCCGGGGCGTACTTCTTCACGTCGCCGCAGATGGCCTTGACGATGCCCGCGTTGACGTTGATGAGCTCTTCACGAGACTGGCCCGGCTTGCGCGGGACGCCGGCGGTCATGACCACCACGTCGGCGCCGGCCATGGCCTCGGCCTTGTCGCTGGCGACGAAGCTCGTGTTGTTGAAGCCCTCCCAGGGGCCGCACTGGGTCAGATCCAGCGCGCGACCTTCGGCCGGACCGGCCTTGAGGTCGATGAGCACCAGATCGCCGAGCTCTTTTTGTGCCGCCCACTGAGCGACAGCCGCGCCAACGTTTCCGCCGGCTCCAATGATGGCAATTTTCGGACGCTTGATCATGCGCGTTAGATAGCCCTGACGCCGCTGCGCTGGCAAGGGAGGTCTGTGCGTTCTCGTCGCGCAATTTTCTCGTCTGCGGCGCCCGCGATGGCTGGGCGGATGCGCAGCGATTCACTCCTTCGGCTTCACCGGATTCGCGCGGAGCAGGGCCACCAGCTGCTCGCGCCAGGACACGCGCCAGACCGCCGATTCGGCGGCGGCGGGGTCGACCGGCGCCTTGGGCTTGGGTGCTTCGGGCGCGCTCGGGAGCGTATCCGGCGCCTGGTCGTCGCCCCCAGCGCCGTTGTCGTTGTGCGGGCGGGCTCGGATGCAGCGGGGCGCTTCGGGGATCGGGGATGCGTGTGAATGGCGGACGAGCATGCGGGAGAACCTCGCGGGCTGAGAATCGATGGCTCCCAGACGATAAGGCGCCGCCTCCCGCCGAACGAGTCGCCCGAAGGAGTGACGCGCGCCTGCGCTGTCCGCGCCGCACCGGCTTTTTTCCGCTCGGCGTTGCCCGGTGATAGGCTCGCTCCGGTGGAGCCGGGCATCGAGGAAGGTACGCTGCTCGACGACCGCTACCGGGTAGGGCGGAAGATCGGCGAGGGCGGCATGGGCGCCGTCTTCGAAGGGGAGAACACCATCCTCCATCGACCAGTGGCCATCAAAGCGTTGCGCCCGCAGCTCGCCCTCGACGACGAAGCCCTGGCCCGCTTCCAGCGCGAAGCCGAGGTCACCAGCTCGCTGAACCATCCGCACATCGTGGCCGTCCTCGACATGAACTTCCGGGCGCCGCCGTACATCGTCATGGAGCTCCTCGAGGGCGAGTCGCTCCGGGCGCGGCTGCTCCGCGAGGGCACCGTGGCCCAGGCCCGGTGCCTGGTCATCGCCACCCAGCTCCTGTCGGCGCTCGCCGAGAGCCACGCGCGCGGCATCCTGCACCGCGACGTGAAGCCCGCGAACGTGTTCTTGGCGACCAACGCCGCGGTGGGCTTCTCGACGAAGCTCCTCGACTTCGGCATCGCCAAGCTCACCGAGCTCAAGGCCGGCAACAAGCGAATCACCCATCCTTCGCACATCGTCGGCTCCGGCGCGTACATGTCGCCGGAGCAGATCATGGCGCAGCCGCTGGGGCCGGCGACCGACATCTTCTCCGTGGGCGTGCTGCTCTACGAAGCGCTCTCCGGGGCGAAGCCCTTCGTCGGCGACGACGTGACCGTGACGATGGCGCGCATCGTCGCCGCGGAGCCGCCTCCGGCCATCGAAGGCGTGCTCCCTCCGCTCATGAAGATCATCCTGCGGGCGCTCGCTCGGGAGCCGAAGCAGCGCTTCGAGTCGGCGCAGGAGATGAGCAAGGCGCTCGAGCCGCTCTTGCCGCGCTTCAGCGCCATGAACCTGCACAGTCCGTTGGTGATGGAGGACCGCACCGTCCCCATC
>JABFRG010001077.1 GCA_013141295.1 Polyangiaceae bacterium | reverse complement strand
ACACCGAGTCGTTCGCCGTCGCTCTGCGCTCCTCGCTTCGCCAGGACCCGGACGTCATCCTGGTGGGCGAGATCCGCGACGAGATCACCATGGACATCGCGCTCAAGGCCGCGGAGACGGGCCACCTCGTGTTCTCCACGCTCCACACGCCGGACGTGTCGCGCACCATCGGCCGCATCCTGGCGCTGGCGCCCAAGGGCCAGTCGAACACCGTCGAGGAGATGCGCGCGCGCCTCGGCGACGCCCTTCAGGGCGTGGTGGCGCAGCGCCTCTTACCGCGTGCCGACGGCGGCGGCGTGGTGCTGGCATCGGAGGTCCTGGTGTGCACCGGCACCGCCCGGGCCACCATCAAGCGACCGGAGGGTAACCCGTCGCTGAAGGAGATCATGGAGAAGGGCGTGCACCCCTACGGCATGCAGACCTTCCCCATGGACATCGAGCGCCTCGTGGCCCGCGGGCTCGTCGACGAGGCCACGGTGTCGGGCATGATGACCTTCTGACGGTCAGTCGTCTTCGGCGCGGAGAATCCAGGCGATGGCCTGGTCGAGTCCGTGCGGCTTCTCGAAGACCGGGCCCAGCGTGGCGGCATCGGCGCGCACCGCGTCGGTGGCCGAGGCGGTGAAGAACGCAACCGGCAGCGCAGGGGTGGTCTGTCGCAAGTCGAGGGCCACGTCGGTGCCGGTGCCGTCGCCGAGGTCGAGGTCGAGCAGGGCGCAGGAGAGGCGGCTCGCGTCGCAGGCCGACGCAGCGCGGCGCGAGTCGGCCTCGACCACGTGGTCGATGCCCGCTTGCTCCAGACGGTCCAAGAGCAGTCGCCGCGCGATGGGCGAGTCGTCGGCAATGAGAACGCGGCGCACGGTGTCATCCTAGCCGAGGCTCGGGCGATTCGGCGCACCATTTGCGGGCGATGGTTGATCCAAGTTGGTGCACCACGCCGTCACCGTCCGGTGAAAACCCAGTGATTTCCGAGCCCCTCCCGCTGGCATCGGGCGTGAATAGGAGAGCGACGCGGCGCGCGCCAGGACGGTTTGCGGGAGCTTTCTTTGCGCGGCGCTGCGGGAGAAGGAGAAAAACATGCAGGCTACATTCTGGGGCGTTCGCGGGAGCATCGCGTCACCGGGGCCGGCCACGTCCGGGGTCGGCGGCAACACCAGCGCGGTGGAGATCGTGGCGGGCGACACACGCATCGTGCTCGACGGAGGCACCGGGCTCCGGCCGCTCGGCGACGCGCTCCTCGCCAAGGGCGGCGCCGGCAAGCTGGCGATGCTGTTCTCGCACTATCACTGGGACCACATCCAAGGGCTCCCGTTCTTCGTGCCGGCCTACATGCCGGACACCGAGCTCACCCTCATCGGCGGCGCGCTGGGCCCGGCCACGCTCAAGGACGCGCTCATGGAGCAGATGCGCTCCCCGGTGTTCCCGGTGCGCTTCGAGGAGCTCTCTTCGCGCATCGAAACGCGCGAGGTGAGGCCCTTCGAGCGCTT
The DNA here is from genome assembly GCA_013141295.1 of Polyangiaceae bacterium. Lineage (GTDB taxonomy): Bacteria > Myxococcota_A > Polyangia > Polyangiales > Polyangiaceae > JABFRG01. The sequence continues at coordinate 2,577 of JABFRG010001077.1, read as the reverse complement.
CGAGATCGGCGACGTGGTGGTGACCGCCGCCAAGCTCAATCACCCGGGCGGCGTCTTCGGCTACCGCCTCGAGCACCAGGGGCGCAGCGTGGTGTACGCCACCGACACCGAGCACTACGCGTGCGTCGACCCGGCGCTGGTGCGGCTGGCCGAGGGCGCCGACGTGCTCATCTACGACTCGCAGTACACTCCTGCGGAGTACGCCGGGCGACCGGGTCTCTCCAAGGTCGGCTGGGGCCACTCCACGTACGCGGCCGGCGCCGAGCTGGCGCGCATCGCGGGCGTGGAGACGTACGTGCTCTTCCACCACGATCCGCGGCGCACCGACGCCGGCGTGGCGGAGCTCGAGGCCAAGGCGCAGGCGCTCTTCGCTTCGTCGGTGGCTGCGCGCGAGGGCCTCACCCTGGACCTCCCGGGAAAGGCGCGCGCCGCCGCCGCATGATCCCCAGCAGCGGCCCGGCCGGCGCTTCGGTGCCGACGGAGAGCGGTCTTTCCCTGCGCGAGTCTGCTACGCTCGCGCATCCGACGATGTCCTCGCGGCTCTCGCTCCTCGTAGACTTGGCGTCGCTCCTTTCGCGGGAGGTGGAGCTCGACGCGTTGATGAGCACCGCGTGCGATCGCCTGCGCGCGGCCCTCGAGTGCGAGCGCGCCACCATCTGGCTCATCGACGCCGAGCGCGAGGACCTGGTCTCGCGCGTCGCAGTCCTTCCCGAGGTTCCCCAGCTCCGGCTGCGACTCGACCGCGGCATCGCGGGCTTCGTCGCGCGCACCGGCGACACCGTGCGCACCACCGACGCCACCTCCGACCCGCGCTTCGAGGCGGACATCGACCGGCAGACCGGCTACGTCACGCGTTCGGTGCTGGCGGTCCCCATTCGCGAGTCGGCCTCCACGCCCATCCGCGGCGTGCTCCAGCTCTTGAACCACACCCACGGCGCTTTCTCCGAAGAAGACGCTCGCTACCTTGCGGTGCTCGCGGCGCAGCTGTGTCGCGCCCTCGAGCTCACCACGTTGCGGGCCCGCGGTGAAGAGCCGGGCGTGGTGCTCCGCGGCCCGTTCAACCGCATCGTTGGCCGCAGCGACGTGCTGGGCACGGTGTACGAGCGCATCACCCTCGCTGCACAGACCGATGCCACGGTGCTGCTCCGCGGTGAGACCGGCACCGGCAAGGGGCTCTTCGCCCGGGCCATCCACGTGAACTCCAAGCGCCAGGAGGGCCCGTTCGTCACCGTCGACGCCACCACGCTGCCGCGCGATCTGGTGGAGAGCGAGCTCTTCGGTCACGAGCGCGGGTCCTTCACCGGCGCCGATCGGCGGGTCCAGGGGCGCGTCGAGCTGGCCCAGGGCGGTACGCTGTTTCTCGACGAGATCGGCGATCTGTCCTTCGAGAGCCAGGGCAAGCTGTTGCGCCTCCTGCAAGACCGCGCCTTCGAGCGGGTGGGCGGTCGGGCCACTCTCCAGGCCGACGTGCGCGTGGTGTGCGCGACCCACCGGGATCTCGAGCGCGCCGTGCGCGACGGCACCTTCCGCTCCGACCTCTACTACCGCATCCGGGTGGTGGAGATCGAGGTGCCGCGCCTGAAGGATCGCGGCGCCGAGGACATCCTCGAGCTGGCCATGCACTTCGCGGACATGTACGCCCGTCGCTACGGGCGCGGCGCGCCGTCGTTCACGGACGAGGCGCGGTCGCTCCTCCTCTCGTACGCTTTTCCCGGCAACGTCCGCGAGCTCGAGCACTGGATCGAGAGCGCGGTGGTGCTCTCCAAGGACGGGCGACTGCGGCCGGAGAATTTCCCGAAGGTGCGCGAGCTCGATGCGCCCCGCGAGGAAGGCAGCGCGGTGCGCATCCCACTGGGTCTCCCGCTCGAAGAAGTGGAGCGCCTCTACACCGCCGCGACCCTCGACGAGAGCGGTGGCAATCAGACCATCGCCGCCAAGCGCCTGGGCATCGGGCGCAACACCCTGGCGCGACGGACCAAGAAGCCGTGAGCCGGATCACCCTCCTCTCGATGGCCGCCGTCGTGGTGGGCGCGTTCGTGGTGCTCGGTCTGCGCGAGCTGCGCATGCGCATGCTGGAGACCACGCTGCTGCGCGAAGGGCGGCACCGGGAGGCCGCCCGGGTGAGCGAGCGTCTGGCGGCGGGCCTCGTCGCGCGCATCGCATCGTCGGCGCGGCCGGTGCACCAGTGCAACGCTGCCTATGCGCTCTTTCTCGCCGGGGAGACGCGGGAGGCGCTGGCGCGTTTCGATGCCATCGAGGCGGATGCCGGTACCGCACTCCCCATCGCCGCGCGATACCTGTGCCTGCGAGGACGCGCCATGGCGCTGGTGGTGCTCGCGGACGATCCCGCGCGCCTGCGAGACACCGTCGTGGCGCTGACGGAGATCCGCAAGACGCCTCTCGAGGGCCTCTTGTGGGCCCACGCCGCGCTGCAGAATGCCGATCACGCCGCGGCCACGACAGCGCTCGCGGCGCTCCCGCCCTTGCCCAAGGCGCCGCCCGGACGGGCCACCGAAGATGCCGCGGCGCAGCGCGCGGCCCGCGAAAAAATGTTCGCAGCGCTCCGCGGATCGGCGC
>JABFRG010000524.1 GCA_013141295.1 Polyangiaceae bacterium | reverse complement strand
CCCGGGGCGTCGGCGTCGGCAAAGCCCCCGCGCGGCACGCTGTTGCAGGCCACCTTGCGGCTCGCCGGGTACGCGGCGCAGATGGCCGCCACGTCGTCTTCCGTGAGCTTACGATTGGTGGAGCCCGGGTTGTACGTGGGCGCCATGATCGAGAACGGATCGTCGGAGTGCGCGATGCCGATGAAGTGCCCGGCCTCGTGCACCATGATCGACTCGAGGTCGTACTCGATCTTCTTGTCGCTGAGGGTGACGGTGTTGAAGGCGGAGTTGACCGCGATGTCGGCGTCCCAGATCTCGCCGGTGGTCTTGTCGAAGGAGACGCTGGTGGTCGCGAGCGTGCCGTCGATGCCCTTGTACGGCCAGTCGTCGTCGCGGAAGAACACCACGTTCACGTTGGGCCCGTCCTTGTTGTACTCCGGCCGCTTCGTGTAGACGTCGTCGCCGGGGACGAAGGTCATCGTGGCAGTGGAGCCGTCGGGGCAGGGGACCTCGGCCCAGTGCTGGAACGACTTACCGATGATGACCTTGGTCTCGGCGGGGTCGAGATCCTGCGTGCCGTTGCGCTGGAAGTTGAAGGACACACACTTCGTGGGCCAGAAGACCTTGGCCCCGGTGATGTTGCAGTCCTTCTCGTCCTTCTCGCACTTCGTGCCGGTGCACGTGGTGGTACGGCAGAATGCCGATGCGGACGAAGCCGCAAGCGACAGACCAAGGAACGGAACAAGGAGAAACCAAAGACGAGCGCGCATGTGCCCGCCCTCAGTCTAACACGAAAAAACGGTTCCGAAGGATGTCCGCTATGTGCTCAGAAGAGCCCGGGAATCGCCGCCCAGCGGACCTTCTTCTTGTAGGCCACGTAGTCGGGATCCTGGGAGAGATGTCGCTCCTCGGTCCACGCCCGCAGCGCGTACACGCCGCAAAGACCGATGAGCGCTAGCGCCGTTTGCGGGCTGATGTGGTTCAGGTGCTCGAGCCACCACGCGATGCATTTGCAGGTGTAGGCCGGGTGCCGAATGATGGCGTACGGCCCGCGCTTGACGATGCCGCGGTTGGTGAGGTTGGAGAACTTCGCGCCGAAGGCGACGGTCGCGGCCGAGTACACCGCAAACATCGCGAGCGTTGCGCCTTGGATGATGAGCTTGACGGTCTCGCTCTTGAACCACTCCCCCGCATTGTCCCCGAATGGCACGTATGTGCCGAGGACGTTGTTGAAGGGCGGGTAGCAGAAGATGGCGACCACCCAGCCGAGGCCGGTGGGCTCCACGCTGCGGGTCTTGTTGCCGAGCCAGCGGGACTCCGAGAGGTAGCCGAAGAGGGCCACGCCGCAGTCCACGATGAACACCATGTTGTAGAGAAGGTCGAACGCCCAGCGAATGTTGGGAATGGTGTAGTTTGCACCGGAGAAGAGCGCGCCGATGTCGGCTCCCGTGGGGATCAACTTGACGAGCTGTGGCCCCAGGTTCCTCACATACTCGACGAACCGATGGCCGGTGACGTTGGGCTCGAGGATGGGCAGCGAGGCCATGCCCTTCTTCTGCGCCCACATGTTGCCGACGGCGGTGAGGTGACCGGAGACGAAGCCGGTCATGAGCGGCGAGAAGAAGCCCTTCACCGCCAGCGCCAGCACGGTGTTCTTCAGGCGCTTGCGCCGCCATACGAAGCCGATGACCGGGAAATCCAGGGTGCGGCTGTAGTCCATGAGGCCCGCGTGCCGCGGCCCGCCCTCACGCCGGTCGAGGCGCGCGTACTTCTTGGTGCCCCAGAAGGCGCGCGCGATGACCATCCAGTGTAGCGCCGACTCGCTCATCCAGAAGGCGCGCACCTTCTTCTGCTCGTACTTGCGCAGCGTCGCGATCGTGTACGGCAGGCCAAAGACGAGCCAGATGCCACACAGGAATGGGAAGAGCGAGCGCCAGGGCGTGAACTGCCCGCTCCGGTAGTAGGGGTGCTGGAAGTAGAGAACTCCCAGAAGTCCGAGAATGGCGCTTAGCGTACGCCATCGGCCTATCGCGCGGCGCATGCGGGTCGCGTCGAGCCGCGCCAGCAGCTTGGGAGACTCGGGAATGACGATCTCGTCCTCGTCGTCCTCGTCGTCCTCGTCGCGCTTGGTCTTGCTCCGGTAGGCGCCCCCGGCCTTCTTCTTCGGGGGGCCGTCCGCGGCGGACTTCGCCGGGATGTCGGGGTCGCTGCTCTTTTTCGCCGCGCCGCCCGGGTCGTCCGCGCCGTCCTTCTCGCCGTCCTCAGCCATGGCGCGCATTAGACATCATGCGCCGGAGTTTTTTTCGAATTTCGTTCCGAGCCGCTTGCGGTCTGGAGAAGGACCGTTTCCTCCGGCAAAAGCACGGGGCCTCGCCGCGCGCCGGGCGCGGCATCTGGCGCTCCACTGGAAGTTTCGCGGGGCCGGGCGAAACGGAGCTTGACCCGGGCCGCGAAAATCGCTCTTTTGCGCCCACAACCTAGACGGGAGCGAATGATTCGTGGAGTCTCTACACCTCGAGGCGATTGGAATGGGGGCTGCGGCGTTGGTCGTCGCGCTCTTCCTGTATTTCCGCGTTAAGGCCGCGCCGGAAGGCAACGAAGCCATGGCTCGCATCGCGCGGTACATCCGCGAGGGTGCGATGGCGTTCCTGGCCACCGAGTACAAGGTGCTGGCCGGATACGCGCTGGTGGTCTTCGCGCTGCTCTCGTGGAGGATCAGCGTCATTGCCGGCGGCGCCTTCCTGGCGGGCGCGTTCCTGTCGCTCCTGGCGGGCTTCTTCGGCATGAAGTCGGCGACCTTCGCCAACACCCGCACCGCGGAAGCGGCGCGCGGCAAGGGCAAGGCGGCGGCGCTGGTCATGGCGCTCGACGGCGGGGCCGTCATGGGCCTCTGCGTGGCCGGTCTCGGCCTCATCGGCATCGGCGCGGTGTACTGGCAGTTCCACACCGCCGACCACGGCGTCTTCTCCAACGTCATCCACTCCTTCGCGGTGGGCGCCAGCAGCATCGCGCTCTTCGCGCGCATCGGCGGCGGCATCTACACCAAGGCCGCCGACGTCGGCGCCGACATCGTCGGGAAGGTGGAAGCGAACATTCCCGAGGACGACCCGCGTAACCCCGGCGTCATCGCCGACAACGTGGGCGACAACGTCGGCGATATCGCCGGCATGGGCGCCGACATCTACGAGAGCTACATCGCGGCCATGGTCGCGGCGATGGCCCTCGGCCTCTCCTCGCCCATCGAGTCGCTCAAGCGCATCCTGCCCGACGGCGTGCAGATGGAAGACGAGAAGATCCGCGTCATCGCGGTGGCCCTCCCGATCCTCCTCGCCACCGTCGGCCTCGGCGTGAGCATCCTCGGCATCTTCATCACCCGTCAGCTCTCGTCGCTGCCGCCGGCCCGGGTGCTCCGCCTCGCGCTCATCCTGCCGCCGTTCCTGGTGGTGCTCGCGGCCTACTTCATCCTCCCGCGCTTCAACGTCGGCACCGGCGCCATCATCTGCCTCGCCGCCGGCGCCATGGGCGGCGCCATCGTCGGTCTCATCACCGACTACTACACCTCGATGGGCCCCATCGAGCGGGTCGCCGAGGCCGCCAAGACCGGCCCCGGTACCAACGTCATCCGCGGTCTCGCGGTGGGTCTCGAGAGCGTCGCCATCCCCCTCATCACGCTCTGCGCGGTGGGCTACGTCTCGAACCGCTACCTCGGCCTCTACGGCATCGCGCTCTCCGCCGTCGGTATGCTCGCCGGTACCGCCATCGTCATGACCGTCGACGCGTACGGCCCCATCGCCGACAACGCCGGCGGCATCTCCGAGATGGCCGGCCTCGGCAAAGAGGTCCGCGACATCACCGACGAGCTCGACTCCGTGGGCAACACCACGGCGGCGGTAGGCAAGGGCTTCGCCATCGGCTCCGCAGTGCTCACGGTGGTGGCGCTCTTCGCCGCCTTCAGCATGGAAGTGAACGCGGCTCGCCGCGCGGTCGGCGCCCACGCGCTGGTGCTCGCGCTCACCGATCCGAACATCCTCATGGGCATCCTCGCCGGGTCCATCCTGCCGTGCATCGTCGGCGCCACCACCATGACC
>JABFRG010000167.1 GCA_013141295.1 Polyangiaceae bacterium | reverse complement strand
CGCTGCTCGCGCGACGCGTCGATAGGCTGCCGACCGAGCGTGGAAACGTCTTAGTCGCTGTTGCGGGCGTCGCGCACTTCGGTGGCGAGGAGGCCGAGGAGCTCGCCCGCGAGGGCCATCACGTCCTTGGTGGTGTAGCCGCTGGAGCGAAGCTCGCGATAGATGGTCTTGGCCAGGATCGGGAGCGCACGGGCATCGCGGGGGGCTTGGGACTGATCGAACGGGAGCGCCATATGCAAGTTCCTACCGACGGGTGAAGGGCCGTCGTCACAGAGCTGTCATACAACCCGCGTGCCAGAATTTCGCTCACGAATTCATTGGTGAATTCGGAGGGGCGCGAAGCGGTTTCGTCGGAATGGTGCGCAGCCCGCGTAGAAAAGTTCGCACCTTCGCCCGGAGCGACGCCCGTGGTACGGAGCATTCGTGAGCGACGAGAAGCCCGCCGCGAAGGATCCGGAAGCGACCGAAGACGGCCCGCAGGAGAGCGAGCCCGAGCCCGCGCCGCAGGCGAAGGCGGCAGCGCCGAGCGGCACCGAGCGCATCAAGGCGTGGCTCACACCCGAGACGCGCAGTCGGCGCATCCTCATCGGGCTCGGCATCTACGCCGCGGTGGTACTGGTGTTCGGCATCGTGGCCGGCGAGCGAATGTGGACGCACACCAGCTACAACCACTTCGCGCACCTGGCCGACGCGTGGCTTCATGGTCGCCAGGACATCGTCCACGGGGGGCCGGCGTACGCCGGTGGCAACGACTTCGCCGACTTTCACGGCAAGACGTACATCAGCTTCCCCCCCTTGCCTGCCTTCCTGATGCTTCCGCTGGTGGCCATCGCGGGCTCGCCGGAGGACTTCCGCGACGGTCAGTTCGTGGTGTGGCTGGCGGGCGTGGGGCCGGCGTTCTTGTTTCTCGCCCTCGAGAAGCTTCGGCGCACGGGCCGGAGCGAGCGCACCGAGACCGAGAACGTGCTTCTCGCGCTGGTCTTCGCCTTCGGCACGGTGTTCTTCTTCACCGCGGTGCAGGGCACCGTGTGGTTCGCCGGGCACGTGGTGGGCGTGGGCCTCTTGTGCGCGTACTTGCTGGTGGCGCTCGACGCCGAGCACCCACTCATCGCGGGGGCGCTCATCGGCTGCGCGTTCCTGACGCGGCCCACCAGCTCTTACGCAGCGCTCCTCTTCGGCCTCGAAGCGGTACGTGTATGCTGCAAGAACATGCCCACCGAAGGCAGCTTCTTCGCGCGGGTGGACGCGGTGGTGCGCCGCATCGACAAGCCTGCGTTCTTCCGGCGCATGACACTCTTCGCGGTGCCGGTGCTCATCGGCCTGGGGCTGGCGTCGTACACCAACTACACGCGCTTCGGGACCATGAACCCCACGGCCTTCGGGCACGAGCACCTCACGGTGCAGTGGCACGGACGCATCGAGAAGTGGGGCCTGTTCGGCCTGCACTATCTGCCGAAGAACCTCGGCTGCATGCTCACCATCCTGCCGTGGCCGCGGGCGCACGGAGCCGAGGGCGAGGCGCCGTTCCGCATCAACGAGCACGGCCTGGCGTTGTGGTTCACGACGCCGCTCTACCTGTGGCTGCTTCGGCCCAAGAAGACCGGGTTCCTCCACGGCGCGCTCCTGGCCTCGGCGGTGCTGCCGTTGATGCAGAACCTGCTCTACCAGAACAGTGGATGGCAGCAGTTCGGCTACCGGTTCTCCAACGACTACGCGCCGCTCCTGTTCTTGCTCCTGGCGGTGGGCGCTCGCCCCATGGGCAACGCCTGGAAGGTCGCGGCCATCTGGGCCATCGGCTGGAACACGTTCGGGGCCTTGTCGTTCGGCCGCGCCAACTTCGAGCGGTATTACTTCCGCGAAGGGTCGCAGACGGTCATCTATCAGCCGGACTGACGGTCTCCTGGGTCAGTGGGCAAGCCGGCGACCCCGGCGGCGGGCGTCGTGGCGAAGGCTGGCGGCGGCCACCGCGGCGGTGAGCGCGAGCACCAGGACCAGCATCGTGGCGGTGCCGGCGGGAGAGAGAAGTGCGTAGAAATTGTCGAACAGCATGGGTCACCTCGAATTCTGACTGGCTGGCCAGTCACTTTTGACCCACGGGCCAGTTTTGTCAAGGTCGTCCCGACGCTTTTCCCATGAAATGAGCAAAATCGTGCACTTGAAGGCGCGTCGAAACGACCGACATTGCCCCGCCGGATGACTGACATTGAACTTTTTGCGGTTCAGCGCTCGCGGAAGAGGGAGAGCGCGATGCGCTCGGCGGCCTCGAGCAGCTCGGCTTCACTCTCGGGGGGCATCGGATCGAAGAGCTGATGCAGCGCCAGACCGTCCAGGGCGCCCAGGAGGAGACGCGCCATGGTGTCGGGGGCGAACCGGGGCGCGAGGCCCATCTCTTCGAGGTTGGTGAAGCCCACCTGCACCACCTGCTCCCGCGACGTGCGGAGCGCCGCGCCGATGGTGGCGTGGAGCGCGGGATCGTGCACCGCGACCGTCATGGCCTCCATGATCACGCGAATCTCCGGCACGCCGCTCCGGCGCACGAACCACAGCTCGGTGATGGCCCGGCGCATGCGCTCGGCGGCGGTCCCCGGCTCCAGGAACGCCGCGCGCACCCGCTCCGCCATGACCGTGCACGCGAGGATCACCACCTTGGCGATGAGCTCGTCCTTGCTCTCGAAGTGGTAGTGCACCACGCCCTTGCTGACGCCGGCGGCGGCGGCGATATCCTGCACGCTGCTGTCGGCGAGGCCCTTGGCGGCGATGGTGCGCACCGCGGCTTCGAGGATCTGCTGCTGGCTCGTCTCGCTCTTTCGGTATCCGCCGCGGCGCATGGTCGTGCGAGCTAGAGCTTCTTGGGCGGCGCCTTGGCGTCGCTGCCGCGGGAGATGCGCACGCTGCGGATGGTCACCGGCGTCACCGGCTTCTCCCCGTCGACCTCCACCTTCGCGATGTCGTGCACGGTGCTCACCGGCTCGCACTCGCCGAAGATGGTGTAGCCGCCGTCGAGGTGCGCCGCGGCTGCGTCGGTGATGAAGAACTGCGCGCCGTTGGTGTTCGGGCCGCGGTTGGCCATGCAAAGGAGGCCCGCGCGATCGTGCTTGGCGCCGGCCCACACCTCGTCTGCGATGGTGTAGCCGGGCTCACCGGTGCCGTTGCCCTTGGCGTCGCCACCCTGGATCATGAACCCGGCGATGATGCGGTGGAACACGGTATCGTCGTAGGCCGGACGCTTGACCCAGTTGCTCCCGTCCTTCCAAGGACGGAGGCCACGTGCGAGCCCGACGAAGTTCGCCACGGTGTTCGGCGCCTTGGCCTCCAGCAGCTTGCACTCGAGCTTGCCCTTGCTGGTGTCGATGGTGGCGAGCAGCGGTCCCGTCCCCGGCAGATCCTTGGCCGCATCCTTGAGGCTGAAGGTGCCCGCCAGCGGATCGCCGCCGCCACGCTGAACCACGCCCGAGGTGGTGGTGATGGCCGGCGCGGGCGTGGCGATGGGCATGGTCGCGGTCGAGAGCGTGGCGCTCGAGCCGGCGCTGGGCACCGTCTCCGTGCGGTGCTCCGGCACCTGGCCGATGGGCTCCGGCGGCGTCTTCGAGCAAGCAACGACCAAGGTCGTCAGCACCGGGGCGAGCAGGGAAAGCTTCTTCATCACAGCCTCTTCATTCGTGCGGTTTCGTCGTTCGCACCGACTCGGGGAGCGTGATCTTCTGCCCCACCTTGGCGCCATGACGCGCGCACCAGCCGGCGTTGGTCTCGAGGACGTAGACCGAGGGTTTACCCACGCTCCGCGCCTCGTCGTTCAGGATCGGCACGTTCTCCAGGATGCCCACGATGGTGCCATCGTCTTCCACGAAGAGCATGTCGAGAGGAATGCATGTATTGTGCATCCAAAAAGTGGCCACTTTGTGGGTGAGCTTGAACAGCATGCCGTGGTCCTCCGGCATCTGCGTGCGGAACATGAGGCCACGCTCGGTGTCTTGCTCGCGGTACACGAACTCGACCGCGCCGAGCTCGGCGCCGCCGCTGAACTTCAGCGGGTAGGTGGGGAGCATGGGGGGCGCGCCGTCGGGGTCCTTG
>JABFRG010001122.1 GCA_013141295.1 Polyangiaceae bacterium | reverse complement strand
AAACAGTAGATGCGGCCGTTGCCGCCGGTACCGACCAGGTTCGCCGCGCTGCAACCGCGAGAGGCGTGCGCGTTGTTCCAGCGGCCGGTCGAGGAGTCGGAGTGGCCGAGGATGCCGTTCACGTTGCCCGCGTTGGAGGTCCAGTTGGTGCACGTGTCGGTGACTGCGGTGCCGTCGGCAGCGGTCCCCGTAAGGATGTCGTGCATGTTTCCGGGCGGCGCAGTGCCCTTCTCGTCGACCACGTCGGCGGCCAAGAGGTTCGTGGTGTGAAGGCCGGCCACGTTGGCGGCGATCATCTTCAGCTTCTGGTTATACCAGGGGCCGGTGCCGATGCGATCCTTGGCGTTGGTGCCGGCCACGCTCAGGTAGGCGTGCCAAGTCTTGCCGCCCGCGCCGGCGGCAGTGGCGAGGGCCTGACACTTGGCGTCGGCCCCCGCGAGCCCACCGAGGTTGCCGCCATTGCCCCCCGGCGTGCTCGATACGAAGAACGTCATCGAGGGCCCCGCGTCCACCGTGGCTTCGGCAACCGCATCGGTCGACGCGTCGTTGCCGCCGGACCCGGACGAGCTCGAGGAGCTCGAACCACCGGAGGAGCTCGAGGAGCTCGCGCCCCCCGACGAGCTCGAGGAGCTCCCGCCGATCGGCGCATCGTCACTGCTGCTGCAGGCAGCCACCACGAGCAGCGTCAGCACCGAGCTCGCAACCAAGACCAAAGGCGTTCGCATAGGGAAGTTCCTCCGAAGATTACGCCGCTGCAATGTTGAGACCAGGCTGAGCCATGCGAAATTCGCAGCTTTTGCGCCCGGAAAATCGGGTCCACAGCCCCCGCGTGATGCCGGGTCCCCTCAGAACGAGAGATCGCCGGTGGCCATCAGGGCGGCCGCCGCGAGCGCCATCGAGACCAGCGTGATGGGAATGCCGACCCGCGCATGCTCGCGAAACGAAACGCCGACGCCGTTCTGCGCAGCGCGCTCCACCACGATGATATTGGCCATGCTGCCGGTGACCAGGAGGTTCCCCGCCAGCGTGGCCAGCACCGCCAGCGACGTGAGCGCGGCCGGCGATTTCTGCGGCCACAGCGGGAGCAGCAAGGCCACCAGCGGCACGTTGCCGATGGTGTTGCCGCCCACCAGCGTGAGCGGCCCGAGCACCCGCAAGGTGCCCCAGGAAGTGCCGCCCGCGAGCCCCACCCGATCGAGCACCGCCTGCGCGGTCCCTTCGCGCACGAACGCGTCGGTGACCACGAAGAGCCCCACGAAGAGCAACAGCAGCGGCCAGTCGACCCGCGCGAGCAGCGAGCGCGACGGGTGGTAGCGGCTCACCAGGAGCATGGCGGCCACCGCCACCACGAAGTGCACGCCGGCGCCGAACAGGAGGATGCCCACCACGATGCCCATGGCGGTAACGCCCTTCACGACGCCGGTCTTCTCCACCTCGGGCGCCTCGGGTTGGTCGACGGCACGCTGGGCCAGCGCGAACGCGTGGCGGTACGCGAACGCGATGCCGCCCCACACCACCAGGAGCGAGAGGAGCGCGGGGAGCGCGGCGTGCAGCAGGTACACCGAGAACGAGAGGTGGCCCACCTGACCGATGAGCACGTTCTGCGGGTTGCCGATGAGGGTCGCCGCCGAGCCGGCATTGGACGCGGCGGCGGCGGCGAGGAGGAACGGCTTGGGATCGAGGCCCCGGGCCTTGAGACCGCGCACCAGGGTAGGCGTGAGCGCGAACACCACCACGTCGTTGGTGAGCACCGCCGAGAGTGCTCCTACCGCCAGCACCACCAACCCCAGGAGGCGCACCGGCGTGGCCTCGATGCCCGCCAAGCGGTGCGCGACATATGTGTAGAATCCCGATACCTCGAGCTGGAGCGAAACCAGCATGAGGGAGCCCAGGAGCAGCAGCGTGGGAAAATCGATGGCACTGGTGGCGTGGTCCAGCAGCGCTGGCCGCGCGGTGACCACCAGAACCGCCCCCACCAGCGCGATGCCGGTGCGGTCGATGCGCAGCCCGGGCACCCGGCCCACCGCCATACCCAGATACACGGCGACGAAGACGATGCTGACGAACACCGATTCCTCAGCGCTGCTGCGGCAAGACCGCGCAGTCCGGCGGCGGCTCGGGCCGGGTGGTGGCCACCACGTCGCGCGCCGAAGCGGGCAAGAAGCGCCGAAGATTCCACGACTGCAAGAAAGCGACGCGCTCGGCCTTGCGCGCTTCTACGCCGGTGCGCCCGGCGAGCATCGCCGGCACGATGACCTGCAGGAGCGCCAGCGAAACGAACACCAGCATGGTGGGGCCCGTGGCGAAGCTCATGAGCCTCGGCAAGAGCACCAGGCGTCCCTCCTCGAACACGAACGACGGCGGGAGCACACCGGCGAGCTCGAGGAGCAACGGCACCAGCACCGCGCCCAGGGTCATTGCGCCGGCGGCGACGCGGTGATGCAGCTTCTTCAGGTGCAAGAGGTAGATGGTCCCGTTGGCCGCTGACCATCCCGGTACCAGCGCCAGCGGACCGAAGAGCATGGTGAGCGCCCCCAGCGCCACGCTGCTGAGCGCCAGGATCAGCAGCCCGTAGGCGGGCGATGCGCGGCGACGCCGGTACACGTGCCACACTGCGGCAGTGGTGGCCACGGTGAAGAACGCGAAGATGCCGAGCGGGAGAGGATCGCGGAGACCGGCGTGGACGATGGCCGGCACCAGCAAGAGCCACATCGGATAGATGATGATGCCGATGCGCAAGCTCCGCGCCTGCACCGCGTCGTACTGCGACTGCAGCTCCTCCTCCGCGGCTTCCGGAAGTTCCTCCGGCGGCTCGAGCAGGAGGCGCACCATGACCTCGCGCGCGTCCGGGTGGAGCGGATCGAGCGTGAGCGCCTGGCTCACCTCGCGAATCGCCGCCTCCCGCGCCGCCGGGTCGAGGTTGGCCTGGGCGAAGGCCGCCTGCGCCGCCACCGCGTGCGCGTCGGCCTGCTGCTTTCGCACGAGTAGATCGCGATCGCCGTCGAGATAGCGCTCGAGCGACTCGTGGAGGGCGCGGGCCGTGGGAAAGCGCGCACCAGGCTCGATGGCGGTGGCGGTGGCGCACAGGTCGTCGAGCTGCGGGGGGACCGCGGCGGCCGTCCCGAGGCGCAGCGAGGGTCGCCCTTCGACGCCCACCGCCGAGCGCGCGAGCATCTCTTGCAACGTGCCCTGGGGCACGAACGACATGCCGGTGATCATCTCGAAGGCGATGACGCCCAGCGCGAACACGTCGGCGCGACGGTCCACCGTCTCGCCCCGCACCTGCTCCGGCGCCATGTAGCCGACGGTGCCGGAGATGGCCCCCACCGCGGTCTTGGGACCGGGCGCCGGCAAGATCGCCCCTTGGCTGCTGCGTGGCGCGTCGTCGCCTTCCACGGCGTTCCCCTCGCCGGTGGTGGTGTCGCCATGAATCTTGGCGATGCCCCAGTCGAGCACGTACACCTCGCCGTAGTCGCCGAGCATCACGTTCTCGGGCTTGAGGTCCCGATGCAAGACGCCGCGCTCGTGGGCGTACTCCACCGCCAGGCACACCTGGCTCAGCGCCTGGAGGAGCTTGCGGCGACCGTAGGCCGCCTGGGTGCTCGCTTCGCCCTTGCGCAGCCCCTCGAGGATCTCCTCGATGGTGCGGCCGCGCACGCGCTTCATGGTGAAGAACGGCGCGCCGCTGGGGCTGAGGCCCAGATCGTACACCGGCACCACCGCCGGGTGCTCCAGCTGCCCTTGAATGCGCGCCTCGCGCTCGAAGCGGCTCCGCAGATCGGCCCGGCCGAGGTGCGTGGTGCGCATGAACTTGGCGGCGATGTCGCGGCCGATGCGTGCATCATACACCAGCTTGACCTCGCCCATGCCCCCTTCGCCCAGCGTCTTCCGCGGCAGGTACCGCTGCTCGAAGCTCGCGACCTCGAGCACCGCCTCGCCCATGGCCACGTCCACCGCGCCCTGACCGCCGCCGCTGCCGTCGCTGGCACGCCTCGTGGGCGCTTCGTCGCTGCCGCTGGCGCGCTCGCCGGTCCGCGGCACGTACTCCGTGTCGGGCACCATGGTGTCGGCC
>JABFRG010000556.1 GCA_013141295.1 Polyangiaceae bacterium | reverse complement strand
CAGGTCGACGGCGTGTACGCGAATCGCTGGGAGCTCACCGAGCACGTTGGCACCCATCTCGATGCGCCGTGCCACTTCATCGACGGCGCCCGCTCGGTGGAAGACATTCCCCTCGAGTCCTTGGTGGTGCCGCTCGGCGTCGCCTCCATCGCGTCGCGCGCCGCCGAGGACGCCGACGCGGTCTTCGGTCTCGACGATCTGCGCCGGTGGGAGGGGGCTCATGGGGCAGTGCCCCGGGGCGGCGCCCTGTTCCTGCACACCGGTTGGGCCTCGCGCATCGCCGAGCCGGGCCACTTCGTGAACATGGATGCCGGTGGCGTGATGCACTTTCCGGGGTTCTCCACGGAAGCCGTGGCCTTCCTGGTGGAGCAGCGCGGGGTGGCGGGCCTGGGCATCGACACCCTGTCCATCGATCCCGGTCGCGACCTCCACTATCCGGTCCACAAGGGCCTCTTCGCAGCGGGCAAGTGGGCGCTCGAGTGCCTCGCCAACCTGGAGGCGGTGCCCGCCCAGGGAGCGACCGTGGTGGTCGCGCCGGTGAAGGTGCGCGGCGCGTCGGGAGCGCCGGCTCGCGTGCTCGCGTTCTGGTAACTCCAATTTAGACCATGCGCTCGCCGCTGGCTGCTGCCCGCGCGGCGCGGGCCACCATGCCGCGGAGCCATCGATGGCCCGCGTCGCCGTCGGCATGGGCCGACCACACCTGACTCAGGCGATACTCGCCGCGGCCGAAGGGCATCGGGTGCGCCGCGATGGGGAGGAGCGGCCGAAACGCCCGTACCAGGCTCTCCGACACCGTGAGGCACAGGTCGGAGCTCGCCACCACGAACGGCGCCGCCAGAAAGTGCGTCACCACCAGCGTCACGCGTCGCGACAGCTTGCGGCCGCGGAGCGCGCGGTCCACCCAATCGTCCACGGGATCGCTCACCGCGGTGGTGGGTGCCACCACCACGTGGCCGAGCGAGAGGTAGCGCTCGAGGGTCAGCGGTTTCCCGCGCGCGGGCGCCAGCGGATGGCCGCGCCGCAGCACGCACACCAGCCGCTCGCGGAACAGATCCTGATTGCGAAGGCCTTCCGGGAGCGGCGCCTTGCGCCCGAGCTTGAGGTCGCAGACCCCGCGGCGCAGCTCGTTCTGCCAGTCGCCTCCCAGGTGATGAAACGAGAGATCGACGCCGGGCGCCTCCGCCGCGAGGAGCGGCATCAGGTGCGGCAGCAGGAACACCTCGACGTTGTCGGTGGACACCACGCGGAAACGCCGCCGGCTCACGCGCGGGTCGAAGCTCGCCTCGGGGGAGAACACCGCGGTCAGGCCGCGCACGGCGGCGTCGACGGGCCCCACCAGTGCCTTCGCCCGTTCCGTGAGCACCATTGCGCGCCCGACCTTCACCAGGAGCGGATCGCCGAAGTGCAGCCGGAGCCGTGCCAGCGCGTGACTGAGCGACGACTGCCCGATGCCCACGGTCTTCGCCGCCCGCGTTACGTTGGGGTCGTGCAGGAGCGCATGGAGAGCGACCACCAGGTTGGTGTCGATGCCGCGCAACGATGCGTTGGTCATGCCGCGAGTCTACGCCGCGCCCTCAACCGGAGACGACGTCGGTGGTCCGGTAGTGCTTCATCTCCTGGATGCTCCCGAAGAAGGGCTTCACCTTGCGGAAGAACTCGGGAAACTGCGGCCCCTTGCGAAAGCCCGTCTCGTGGCCCTCGAGCGACTCCCACTCGAGGCGCACCACGAAGTGATTGGGCTCTTCCACCCCTTGGGCGATCTCGTAGCGCAGACATTGGCCCGATGCCCGGAGCTCGGTGGCAGCGTCGGCGTAGGCGGCCACGAAGGCGGCGCGCTGGTCCTCGGCGATGTCGTAGCGAATGTACTCGATGATCATGCCGCAACGCTTAGCCCGCGTCGGCGCCATCGTCGAATGAATGGGCGGGGGAGCAGCCATCGATGTCATCGATGGCTCTTCATCGCCCGCGCCGCAGCCCGGCGTCGAGGCCCGCCACCAGGCAGCAGCCCACCGCGTACAGCACGAGATCGTGAACCGAGAACGCATGCCCCAGCACCAGGGCTCCCAGGCGATTGCCCCGGGCCGCCACCAGCCAGGACCAGTCGAGGCACTGCGAGAGCTCCACCGCGCCGCAGATGCCCAACGCAGCGAGCCAGCGGGCAACGGGACGCCGGGGGCCCACCGCTGCGTTTACCAGCCAGGCAACCATCATGGCCCAGAGCGCGTCGCCGGCGTCGTCGTACACCCAGCTCCCCGGGTGCGACCATGCGCGCGAGAGGTAGCCCACCACGAGGGTGACGACCGCCAGGCCGGTGTAGGTCTTGCGGTTCGCGCGCACCCCGGGAGCGTAGAGCAGGTGGCATTGCCCGTGCACTACCGAGTGCTCGACATGAGCAACACCCCCGCGCCCCCGCAGAATCGCACGTTTGGCCGAGCTTACTGGCGTCACGGCGTGGCCCTCGGGCTCGCCGCTGCCACAGTTGGGGCGGTCTGGCTCTCCACCCGGAAGTCGGCGTCGGAGGTGTCGGTACCCTCGACGCCGGCCACGCGATCGGCCGCCCGCAGCGCGCCCGTCGCCTGGTGCGCGCCGGGGCTCGAGGCGATCCCCGGCGGCGGATGCTTCGCCAAAGCGGGAGAGGGCTCGGCGCTCCTCGTCTACCTCCACGGGATGTACGCCCCCGCGACGGCGCCGGAAGAGCTCGAGCGTCAGGCGCGCGTGGCTCAGCGGGCCAACGCCGCAGGCGTTTCGGTGCTCGCGCTCCGCGGCGAAGCGGGCCTGTGCGGCCCTTCGCTCCCGGACACCTTTTGTTGGCCCAGCAACGCGAAGAACGGTGGCGAGGCCACGCGCATCGCCGGCGCCTGGGACGACGCCCTGGGCGAAGCCAAGGACCGGGGCGCGACCGGGCCCAGTTACCTCCTCGGATTCTCCAATGGTGGGTACTTCGCGGCGCTCATCGCCGCCACCAGCGCACGGTACTTCGATGCGGTCGCCGTGGCGCACGGCGGTCCCGGCGGGGCCGGCAACGTCGCGCCCCGCGACGCCATGGTGCCGATGCTCTTGCTCTCGTCCGACGCCGACCCGGCCAACGCCGACATGGTGCGGCTGCAGAGTGCGCTCGCCGCGGCCCACTGGCCGTTCGCCTCCGCCTCCACCAGCGGCGGCCACTTCCTCTCCAACTGGGATATCGACACCGCGCTGACGTTCTTCGCGCGCTCGAAGGAGAAGCTGCCGCTCACGCCGCCGCTAGCCGGGCGTCCGATCACGCCCTCGCCGCCGGCTCCCTCGCCGGAGCCGGAGGCGCCCTCGGCCCTGGGCGATCCGCCCACCGACTGAGATTGCGTGCAGGATGCACAAAAAATGCGCCGGCGTGCGCGGGGCACGCCGGCGGGTGGTGACTTCTTCCTATAGGAGCTCGAGGTAAGCGTTGATGTCCGCTTGCTCCTGCGCGGTGAGCGCCGGGAGACCCACGATCTGGAAATAGTCCGAGTAGTGCGCGGTGAGCTGCGCGAAGTCCTTGGCCGAGTTGTCGTGGAAGTAGGGCGCGGTGTTCTTCACGCCCCACAGGGTGGGAATGCGGAAGTTGTTGGCGTCGGCGGGGTTGCCGGTGATGAGCGCGCGGCCGGGGTCGGGGCTCGCGATGGTCTGCGTGGTACCGTCGGCGTTCTTCACCACGAACGTGCGCACCGGGTTGCCCGCCTTGTTGAGCTCGGAGACGAAGGCGGTGAAGAAGCGCGAGCCCGGCGGCAGCGGCGCCAGCAAGAACTGGCTCGTCTGGTTGAGCATCGGCCCGGCGTGGCAGTGGCCGCACACGCCGGTGGCGCTGGGGACGAACCAGTTGCGACCGCGCTGCTGCGAAGCGGTGCGACCGGGCGGCAGGGTAGGGGCGGCGCCGCCACGTGCGTAGCGACGAAGCGCGCCGTCGGAGAAGAAGTCGTTGGTCTTCTCGTGCGCCGCGATGGCGTCGAGCTCGGCGGCGGTGGGCTGTCGCAGCGGCTGATAGTGCGCGTTGATGGCGCCGAGCGCTTGGCCCTGCACCGAGTCGTTGCGACCGTCGGCCATGAAGATGGTGTCGAGGGA
>JABFRG010001088.1 GCA_013141295.1 Polyangiaceae bacterium | reverse complement strand
CCGGGAGATGCACCTGAGCGGCGCGCGCGTACGCCACCGCAAGGTCGCGCGCGGTGCCGCTGCCGAACACACGGATCTCGCCGAGGAGCTCGGCCGAGGGAGGAACCTGGGTAGGGACGACTGCTTCCGACAGGGCGTCGAGCAGTCCTTGCACCAGGACCCGCAGCGGCCCCGGCAGGATGGTGTCGAGGAGCTCGATGCTGCTCGTTCGCAAGTCGCGATCGTCGGAGAGCACGCCCACGTGAATTCGGTAGATGTCGTCGAAGGGGAAGCGCAGGGCGATGAGCCGGAAGAAGCGCTCCCAGGCCTGGTGTCGACGGGCCTCGAGGTAGTTCGCGAGAATGGCGTGGAGCTCGCCCGCGGCGGCGTGCGGCTGGGTGGCGGAGAGTGCGCCGTAGAGGCGCTGCACGGTGCGTATCTCTTCGACGTTGCGTCGCAGGAGCAGCCATAGCTTGGAGCGCTCCACCCGCATGCGCGGCGCCCGTGCCAGGATGCCACCCAGGCCGCGGATGGCCTTGTAGCGCACGATCCCTTCGTGGTGCTCGGTGGCGATGCGGAGCAAGCGGCGGACCGCGTCCTCGCTGGCGAACCGTGCGATGCTCCGGGGCGCGTGCACAGCTACGTCGCGCGGCGTCTGGGGGTCGAACACCGCCTGCTCCAGGGCGTCGAGGGCCGGCTTGCCGATGGCCACCAGCCCTTCGCGCGCTGCCTCGCGGGTTCCGCGCTTGGCCACGAAGCCGACCAGATACGGGATGAACTCCGGGAGCGCGAGATGGGCCATGGCTTCGGCCAGGTCCACCGCGAGGTCCGGTCGCTCGAGGGTCGCGACGTGGTGCAAGGCCGGCGCCAGCTTCTCGTCGCCCATCTCGCGAATGGCACGCAGGAACGCCTTGCCGGTCTCGATGTTGGTGCGGTCGAGCGGGTACGCCCGAGCCTCTTCGGTGGTGATGGCCCCGGCGGTGACCATGCAGACCAGGGCAGCGGCCTTCACCTCGGCGCTGTCGTCTTCTTCGAGCGCCTTGCGAGCGAGGGGCTCGTCGAAGCGGATGACGGTGATTGCGCGGAGGGCCGCCGCACGCAGGTGCGGATCGGCCGAACGATGCACGTGTCGCAGCGCGGGGAGACCGTCGACGCGCTGCCACCGCAAGAATATCTCGATGCCTCGCCGCACCACCGACGGGCTCGGGTGATACAGCAAGAGCGAGGGGACCAGGCGCACGTGCCCCTGCTCCTCGAGGAGATCGAGGGCGGCGAATACCTCGGCGTCCTGGTCGCTCCCCAGCGAGGCCACCAGCGTCTGTACGCCCTGGGAATCCACCAGGGGAATGTTGCCGCCGGCGCGCACCACGCCGCTGCGCAGCGCCTGCTCGAAGAGGCGTTTGTAGTTTCCCCGAAGTGCGAAGGCGACCGTGAGCCAGGCCGCGGCGCACACCACGATGGCCCATGCATAATGCACGCGAGTCGCCCAGGCCAAGGTGAGCAAGATGGCGAGCGACGCCAGCGCCTGGGCACCCCGCTGGAGCCCGACGTCGAAGAGCGGCTTTATCCGGGCGCGCAAGGTATCGCCCACCGGCAAGAACAGCAGCTCCATCGCGGTGCGCTGGACCGAGAAGCGCATGGCGCCATCGCAGATCTTGGCGAGAACCAAGAAGAGCATGCGGCCGCTCGCGGCCCACCCCACGCCCGCGCCCAGCAGGACCAGCGGCAAGATCGCCACCAGCCCGGCGGTACCGATGATGCGCACGCCCACGCGAGCGAGGCCGATCTGCAGCCCCGCCGAGGCTACGTTGGCCACCAGCGCTACCGTGGAGAGGGTGCGCGCCCGCGAGGCGTCGTCGAGGTTGCGGCTCAGTTCTTGTTTGAAGGTGAAGTCCAGGAACGTCAGGGTGCCGTAGGCGAGCACCGAGATGAGCGCCAACGTGAGCAGGTAGCGATCGCGAACCGCGCGCTGGAGCGGCAGCTTGCTGGGCGTGAGGTTCTGGCGGGTCTCGGTGCGTCCGGTGAGAGGGATCACCGAGACGGCCGCGAGCCCGAACAGAATCGCCGCGAAGAGCAGCGGAAGGCGCGGCTGGGGGCCGATGAGCAGGCGGGCCAGCGTGGAGCCGGCGATGGCCCCGAGAATGCCGCCGAGCCCGATGCCCGTCACCTGTTGCTTGGCGGCGATGCCCGACACGTTGCGGCCGATGAGCAGCCACGCCTCCGACACCGCCAGGCTGCCGAAATAGGCGCTCCACAGGTACATGGCGATGAAGCCGGGGCGGCCCAGGCTTCGGCCGAACAGGAAGAAGAAGAGGGCGGTGGCGATGCCGAGCACCAGGCCGGCGCCCACGCGCACCCGGGGGTCGAGCCAGGTGAGGCGAGCCTTGGGCAAGACGCCTTGGATGATGGCGACCACCGCCAGCACCAGGTACATCCAGGGGAGCTCGGAGATCTTCATGCGCTCCAGGAACAGGACGTCCCGGGTGGTCTCGAAGAGGGTGTGCCCCGCGACCAGGAAGAAGAGCAGCGAGAAGGCCGCGCGGCTGGTGGTCTTGGGCGTGCTCGCGCCTTTGCCGAGAGCGCTGCCGGGCGAGAACGTTGCCGCCTCCTCGTCCGAGAAGACCTGCGTCACGACGGCTTCGCTTCCGGATTTCCCTCGGTCTTGGAGAGCTTCGCGTGCTCACGACCGATGCCGACGACGATGGCGATCCAGACGAGCACCAGCACCACGTTCATGCCGGAGAGAACTCGGGTGGAGATGTGGACCACGGCGGCCACGGCGATGGTTCCCGCTGCGCAGACGTCGCCGAAGCGCACGACGAATGTGTCGATGACGGTCTTGGCCGTGAACTTGGCTTCGCGCGAGGTGACCAGGAAGAGGGCCTGGCGGGCCGTCGTTTGGATGGAGTAGTCGATGCTGTTCTCGGCGATCTTCGCCACCGCCACCGCGGCGAGAATGGGCGCTACCGCCATGATCGAATACCCCGCGAGAGAGAAGATCGGCATCAAGAAGAGCGTCTTGCGGACGCCGAAGCGGGCCAGGAGCCGCGAGGCCACGAAGAGCTGGAGTGCGACACCGATCCCGTTCACCCAGAAGAAGTAGTTGCCCTTGAAGGCCGCAACGGATGCTTCCACCTGCTCCTTGGTGCCGTGTGTGGAGGCGAGCAGCGTGCGGTCGAGGAGGTACTCCCCGGTGGTGTTGACCCAGTTGGTGACCAGGGCCATGAGAGCGAGGAGGCCGAGGTATCTCTCCCCGAAGACCAGACGGAATCCGGAGAACGCCCCCGCGCCCTTGCCCTTTACCACTGGCTCCGAGTCGCCTTCGTGGGGCTCGCGGTTGTGGACGATGGCGAGGATACCGGCGCAGCCGGCCAGGATCAGGGCTGCCAGGAGCAAGAGCCCGCTCGGGCCCACGTACTTGAAGAGGCGACCCGCGATGGCCGCGCCCGCCGCGGCCCCCACCGAGCTGCCGACGCCCACGATGGCGAAGAGGCGCTTGCCCTGACCTTCGTCGTAGAGATCGTTGGCGAACGCCCAGAACTGGGAGACCACCATGAGGCTCATGACGCCGACGAACAGGTAGAACGGCACGCCGATGGGCGCCTTGATCTTCGCCAGGAACGCGAACGCCAGAATGCACACCACGAAGAAGCTGTAGATTCCACCCACCAGCTGCATGCGGCCGAAGCGCCGGGCGAGCGCGCCGTGAATCTGCACCGCGATGACCAGCAGCGTGGCCTGGCCCGCCGAGGCATAGGTCTTCACCTCGGCGCCGCCGCTCGCCAGGATGAGCGGTTCGCGCACCACCTTGAGGAAGTAGTAGGCGAGCAGGAGCGCGAACACCGTGAAGGTGAGCAGCAGCACCGTCACGACCTCGTTCGGACGAACCTCGGCGAACAGCGCCAGGATGCGAGACCCGAGGCTCGCGCCTCCAGAGCGACGGGAGAGGCTCGCGCCTCCAGAGCGACGGGAGAGGCTCGCGCCTCCAGAGCGACGGGAGAGGCTCGCGCCTCCAGAGCGACGGGAGAGGGTCGCGGCTGGCTTGCTCTCGGGCTCGTTCTCGGTCGCGGGCTTCGGAGGCTCGGAGGGCGGATCGGATGCGGG
>JABFRG010000668.1 GCA_013141295.1 Polyangiaceae bacterium | reverse complement strand
GGTCGCCACACCGCATCGAGCGAGGGCGCCGGCGGACGCGAGGATCGCATGGGCGCGCGGGTGCGCACGGCTTCCGCTTGCTGGGCCGGATCTTCCCGAGGAATGGGCGGGCCCTGGGGCCTGCGCACGGCCACCACCTGCGCCGGCGGCGGCGGCTCGAGCGGACCGGGCGCCGCAGAAACGACGCTTTCGTTGTCCCCCAAAGGCGGAATCGATCCATCCGGAAGCGTGGGATGCCGATCGGTCGGAGGCTCGTCGGGAGGTGGCAACGTTTGCTCCGGGTCGATGCGGGTGGGAGGCGCCGAGGCAAAGGCGTCGGGTGCCGACGAGATCGGCGACGGCACCGCCGGCACGACGGGCGCGGCCGCGACCACCACCGGGGCAGGCGCCACTGCCGGCGGAGAGACGGGTATCGAGGCGGCAAAGGGAGGAAGCACTGCGCCCGCCGCGACCTGCGGCACCGGCAGCGTCGCCCCCGCGGGCCCGGTACCGGCGGCCTTCTTGCGCACGATGAGCCGCTCGAACGCTTGGCCTACCTGCGCCGCCGCATCGGAGACCATCTGGAGATTTTCCGGATCGATGGCCGAGTCGCCGTCGTCGCCCCAGAAGAGCGCGACCGACCGCGTTCGCACCACCAGGGGCACCACGCCCACGGCACCTTGGGGCGCACGCCGGAGATCGGCGGCCAGGGTAGCGTCGACGCCATCACGCGCGAGGTCAGAGGCCACCGGGGCGCGGGTTCGCTTGGCGCGCTCGAACACCGAGGGCAGATCGAGCGGAACGCCGATGCCGTGGATGGGAAACGAGCCTGGACCGAAGCATTCGCGGCCCTCGGCCACGTCGCCGTGAACGATGAAGATCGCCGAGAACTCGAAGTATTGCCGCGCGAACTCGAAGAACAGATCGAGCACCTGCTCCCGGTCCGTCGCTTCCTCGAGCTCGACCTTCGCGACCTCGAAGGAGAGCGGCCCACGACGCTTCTTGCGCGGGCGCGCCTGCGGTGCAGCCGCAGCGGCGGCAGCGGCGGCAGCAACGGCCGCAGCAGTGGCAGCGGCAACCGCCACGTGCGGGTTCAGCGCCAGCTGCGAGACCGGTCCCCGCGCCTGGATCTCGACGATCGGCGCAGTGGCTGCCGGCACCGACACCACCGGCGGACCGAGCGGCGTCGACTGCAGCGTGTCGGAGAGGTTTCGCGGGCGCGCTTCGCCCGCTCCCTCGCGCACGGTGGGCGCCGGCTGCTCGCGCGGCGCGATGGCCGCGCGCACTTCCTCGGCGACTTGCTCCGGCGGCTTCGGCAGCTCGCCGCCGAGCCGCACCAGGAGGCGCTCGTAGCGGCGCTCGATGGGAAAACGGTAGCCCCGCGACAGCGCCTGCCGCACGCGGAAGTACAGGGCGACGCGCTGCACGATGGGCATCGCGAGCTCCGCCGATAGGCGCCACTCGGCCTCGGAGTCGAGCGGCTCGGCCACCACCAGCACCACCGACGAGCCCTGCACCATGAGCGGCAGGACGCCTTCCTTCACCGCGAACTGCGGCGAAACCAGGGCGAGAACGTCGGGCGGCGGCAGGGTCAGCTCGAACGGCGGCGCCGCCTCGCGACCGAACGACTCGGCCACCACCGCGGCGAGGCCGGCCTCGTGCACCGGCGCAATCTCCAGGAGATTGGTCGCGAGATCGCCCCCGTACAGGACTTGCCTGGCGAGCGCTTCTTCCACTTCGCGGATACTTGCGACTCCGCGCTGAACAATGAGCGAACTGAGCGACATGGGAGCGCTTTTTCCAAGGATCGCCGTCCGCGGATGCACTTGTCAACTTCCACGCCGCAAAGAGTCACTGTACGGTCGAAATATACCGATGAAGCAGCTCGTACGCGGAGTCCACCGTTTCCAGGACGAAGTCGAAGCCCAGAAGGAGTTCTACGCCAAATTGGCGCAAGGACAGTCGCCGGGCGCCCTTTTCATCACCTGCTCCGACTCCCGGATCAACCCCCATTTGCTGACCCAAGCGCAGCCGGGCGACATCTTCGTTCTGCGTAACGCCGGCAACATCGTGCCCCCCTACGGGTTCCACGCCGGCGGCGAGAGCGCCACCATCGAGTACGCCATCGCGGCCCTCGACATCGAGAACGTCATCGTGTGCGGCCACAGTCACTGCGGCGCCATCACCGCCCTGCTCCATCCCGAGCGCACCGAAAACCTGCCCGCGGTCCGCTCCTGGCTCACCCACGCCGAGACCACCCGGCGCATCCTCGCGGAGAACTACGCCTCCATCGAGGACGAGGAGGAGCTCGTCAACATCGCCATCCAGGAGAACGTCCTGGCCCAGCTCGAAAACCTCCAGACCCACCCCGCGGTGGCCGCCAAGATCGCGCGTGGCCAACTTCACCTGATGGGTTGGGTCTACCGGATCGAGACCGGCGACGTGTTCAACTACGACAACGAGGTCTCGCAGTTTCTTCCGCTCTCCAACACGCCGGCGGAAGCCCCGGCGAAGCGCCTCCTGAAAGACGCGCTCTTCGGCGGCAACGGCTGAGGCCGCCATGAGCCGCTACGGCAACGTGGTGGCCTTCGACGATGGCCCCTTCCAACGCGAGCATCGCGGCGACGTCCTTCTGGTCGGCGTCGTCTGCTCGCGAACGCGCATGGACGGCGTGCTCTCCGGACGCGTCCGACGCGACGGCCAGAACTCCACCGCTTCGATGATCCGCATGCTCGAGGCCTCGCAGTTTCGCGCCCACGTGCAGGCGGTGCTGCTCCAGGGAATCGCGGTGGCAGGGTTCAACGTGGTCGACGTGCGCAAGCTCCACGAGACGCTGCGCATCCCGGTGCTGGTGGTGGCGCGCCGGGCCCCTCGCCTCTCGCAGATGCGCGCGGCACTCTTCAGCGGCGGCCCGCAAAAAACCGGTCTTCCGGGCGCCGAAGCCAAGTGGCGCCTCATCGAGCGCGCGGGCCCCATGGAGCCGCTCCGCGACCTTCACGTGCAGCGCATCGGGCTCACCCGCTCGGAGGCCGGAGAGCTCCTGAAGGGCACCACGCTCCACGGCCAGCTGCCGGAGGCCATCCGCATGGCCCACCTGGTGGCCGGCGGCATCATCACCGGCAAGAGCCGCGGCCGCGCGTAGCGTTCTTCACGCGCGGGGCGCGCCAGTATCTCGAAGAAACAAAGGGGTCATCCCGAGCTCGAAGAAACAAAGGGGTCATCCCGAACGGAGTGAGGGACCCCCTCGGCCACTTCGTCGCAGAGATCGGAGGGGCTCCCTCGCTGCGCTTCGGGGTGACCGCGAACGGAAACGGAGTGGATGGCCGGGCTGTTTCTTAGGAGCGAACCGAGGGACCCCCTCTGCCACTTCGTCGCGGATTTCGGAGGGGCCGCCCTCAGGGCTTGGCGTAGTACGCCACCAGCGCATCTTGCAGGCCTTGCATCGTGAAGGCCTTGGCCGTGACGTCGACGCGCACGCCCAGATCCTCGAGGGTCTTGCTGGTGACGGGCCCGATGCTGGCGACGGTGACCTTGGCCAGCGCGTCCTTGCCCACGAAGGAGACGAAGTTCGTGGCGGTGCTGGACGACGAGAAGAGCACCGCATCGACGGCGCCGGCGGCCAAGAGCTCCCGAGCCCGGGCGGCGCTCTGCTCCGCCGGGTGCGTCTCGTAGGCGGTGATCACGTCGACCGTGTGACCGGCGGCGGCGAGGGCAGCCGGAACCACGTCGCGCGCCACCTTGGCGCGGGGGATGAGCACCTTCGCCGGGCCTGGCCCGATGGCCGCAAGAAGCTCCTGCGCCAGCCCTTCCCCGACGTGCTCCCGCGGCACGAGATCGGCCCGCAGGGTGGCCGAAGCGAGGGCCCGGGCAGTCTCCGGACCGATGCAAGCTACACGCGAATTTCCGAAGGCCCGAGCATCCTTCCCGGCGGCGGCAAGCGCAGCGAGCAGCGCGCGCACGCCGTTGGCGCTGGAGAAGACCACCCAGTCGTAGCTGCCCAGCGACGCTGCAGCGACGCGGACCGGCTCGGGATCGGCGGGCCGAGCGATGGCGATGGCAGGCAGCGAGATGGCGTCGGCGCCGGCCTCGCGGAAGAGCGCGAGCG
>JABFRG010000258.1 GCA_013141295.1 Polyangiaceae bacterium | reverse complement strand
GTCTTGAACGCACCGACGCTCTGGCAAAACGGCGTGGGGGCATTGTTGTTGGTGGGGTCGACGCAGGGCACGCAGACCTCGCCCGCGGAGCACACGTCCTGGGTGAGCGCGGCCTTCTGCTCGTCGAGCTTGGGAAACAGCTGCGGCGTCACGCAGGCGCCGGGCCCGATGACCGAGGTGCAGCTCTTGAGCTTGGCTCCGGCGGCCTTCAACGTGTCGTCGGGCACGCACACCTCGTCGGCCTTGGGGCAGCGCGTGAGGAGCCCGGCGTACGGCGCCCGCGCCTCCTCGAAGCAGTGTCCGGCGCCATTGCCACAGGGCGTGAGCTTGGAGAGGTCCACCGTCTCGAAGCACGCCGCCTCGGGCCCACCGGAGCTCGAGGTCGGGCCGGAGTCGCCCTTCCGGGTGGCATCGGTGCGCGGGGCCTCGGTGCTGTAGATGTACGTGTCGCTCCCGAGCGTGCACGCGACGACCGATCCACCGGCGACTGCCAAAAGGACCAGAGCTCGTAGCCTGACATTCGAGAGCGACATGGCGAAGGCCTCCCAGGATCCGATGGGCGCGGAAAGTACGCAGACCCGTTGAATCGAAGCGCGAAAACCGGCGCTCGAAGCGAGCGCGTGAGCCCATCGGCTCGCGTTCCTTCAATTCAAGGTGCGTGCCGCGACGACGCACCACGGCCGGCGACGAGGGCTGCGCGAGATTCACCTCCGGCGCATTCGCGCGTGAGACACGCGAGGTGGATCATCCGGTGTCGTGCGATCCATCTGCGACATCGCGCACCCCGCATTTGCGACGAAAAATGCACACGCGGGCGGGAACGGCGCCAACGGAACCGCGACTTATGTGCAGAATGCACAAATGCGTGGAGGAGCGCTGTCGCGTCGCGGAGCGACCATGTGTGCCCATGTGTAGCCCCTAGCCCGGAAAGATCCGCTGCGATGGCCTCTACGCAGTTGCGGCGCGTCGTACTAATCTACGTCCGTGCCGAATCTCTTCGAACAGTACGACCTTCGCCCCGAAGAGGGGATCCGCGTCATCACCGAGCGCTTGCGCGAACGCATCGAGGACGCCCGCTCGGAGGAGGAGCGCGCCGCCCTTCGCGACGCCTGGGAGCGCCTGACCCGGAACCCCGAAGCGCGGTTGCGAGAGGCCTTGCTCGCAGCACCGGAAACGCGACCTTCTGCGCCGCTGTCGGCGGGCGAGGTGCGGGCCGACGCGGAAGCCGAGCTGTCCTTGGGCGACCTGGTGCCCCCGCCGCGCGTCGCAGCCTCCTTTTCCGAAGCGCGAAGCCCGAGGGTTCCGCTCCACCGCGACCCGCTGCTCCTCGAGGTGCTCTCGTGAGCGTATCCCGCGACCGCGCCGTCGGCATCGACCTGGGCACCACCAACTCCGAGATCGCCTGGCTTCCTCCCTCCGAGCGCGAGGTGCTCATCTACGCCGACAAGTTCGGGAGGAAGACCGTCGCCTCGGCGGTCGCCTGGGACGCCAAGCAGAATATGTTCGTCGTCGGGCACGCGGCCCGCGCGCGCCGCGCATCGGGGCAAGCGCCAGTGGAGTCCATCAAGCGCAAGATGGGCCAAGCGGTGCGCACCCGCGTGGGCACCGAGGCGCTCTTGCCGGAGGAGATCTCGGCGAAGATCCTGGGGGAGCTGACCTCCAAGATGGCCGAGTACATGGCGCAGAGCCCCCACGCGGGCCCGGGGGCGCCCATCACCCGGGCGGTCATCACCGTGCCCGCCTACTTCGACGCGCCGCAGGTGGAAGCCACGCGCAAGGCCGGCGAGCTGGCGGGTCTCTCGGTCATCGGCATCCTGCAGGAGCCCACGGCTGCAGCCATCTACCAAACGTGGAAGCACGAAGAGCTGGCGGAGGACGGTAACGTGCTGGTGTACGACCTGGGCGGCGGCACCTTCGACGTATCCATCCTCCGCGCGCTGGGCGGCGAGTACCAGGTGCTCGCCATCGATGGCGACAACTACCTCGGCGGCGACGACTTCGATCGACGGTTCGCCGAGACCCTCCGTCTCGAGCTTTGCGCCAAGGGCTACGCGCTCGACCTCGACGTGGGCGGCGACGAGAAGGACCGCGCCATCTTCCAGCGCCTCGTCAACCTCGCGCAGGAGATCAAGGAGTCGCTCTCCACCACCGACGTGCTCCACGTGGCCAAGCACGACTTCTGCTCCGACAAGGACGGCGAGCTGGTGTCCTACGAAGGCGACATCGGCCGCGCCGACTACGAGAAGGCCATCGGCGACCTGGTGGAGTCCACCATCGCCTGCTGTGAGCGGGCCATCGCGCGCAGCCTGGAGACCGCCGGCGTCGGCCTCGACTCCATCGATCACGTGATCCTGGTGGGCGGCTCCACCCGCGTGCCTTTGGTCATCGAGCGGGTCAAAGCCGCGCTGGTGGAGAAGACCCGCGGCCAGCGGCTGCTGCAGGACGAGGTCGATACCTGCGTGGCGCTCGGCGCCGCCATCCACGCGGCGCAGGTGGGTGGCCTGGTGATCGAGGACGCGGAGCAGAAAGCGCGGGTGCGCATCCAGAGCCCCCTCGTCAGCAGCCGCGAGCGAATCCGCGTCTCGCTCCGGGTCGAGGCGGCACCGCCCGGAACCTCCGAGCTCGCGCTGTGGGCGCAGGAGGAGCCGCTTGCCCAGGGGCCATTGCCCGCCGAAGGAGAGAGCCGCGTCCTCGATGTGGCGTTGGGCGAGCTCCCGGAGACGGCCGTCTCGCTGGCCTTCCAGTCGAAGCTCGGGGCCCCCCTGGCCCAGCTGCCGCTCACGCTCTACCGGGGCGACCTGCGGCCGCGACCCACGGCGCTCACGCGGGCGGCGGTCCTCGCCAAGGACATCGGCATCGAGGTGGTCCGCGCGGGCAAGCGCGATCGCCGGGTCATCCTCGCGCGTGGCACCGGCCTTCCGGCGCAGGTGTCGCGTGTGTTCTTCACCGTCGATCAGACCGGCAGCGTCCTGCTCCGGCTCTTGCAGAATCGGCTGCCCATCAAGACCTTGGCCATCGACGTGCCCAAGGACCTCCCGGTGGGCTCGCCGGTGGAGGTGACGCTGACCTGCGACGAGTCCATGCGCATCGAGGCGCGCGCCGAGGTGGGCGCCCAGACCATCAGCGCGGTGGTCGACGCGCCGGACGCCGCTGGGCTCGACCCGGAGGGCACCGTCGAGCGCATTCTCGAAGAGGCCGACGCATCCGGTCGGCAGCTGTGGGGGTCCATCGGTGACGGTTTCCGACGCGAGGCCGACCGGCTCACCACCCTCATTCGCGAGGCGCTCCGCACCGACCCCGACAAGGTGCCTTCGCTCTCACACCGGCTCCGCGATCTCATCGAGGAGCACCGGGGCACTTCGGTCGACGCCATGGCGCCGCCGCTCCACATCTTCGAGGCCGCTCTCGATCGCCTCCGCCGCATCGTGTACCGCATTCAGGGTGAGCTGGTGGGCATGACCCAGGCGGAGTGGGAGAAGCGCATCGACGACATCAACGGCCGCGCGCGGCGCGCCTACGAGGAGAGCGACGCCGGCGGGTGGAAGCGCGTCAACAACGAGGTGCAAGCGCTCCTCGAGACGGCGGGCATCGAGGAGTGGAGCACCGCCAACACCGACGACCCGGCCTACATTCAACGGCGCCTGAACCGCGCCATCGCCTGGGCCATGGAGCTCGAGCTCAGGCTCACCGAGCTCACCGGCGCCGGTGACGACGCAGTGGAAAAGGCCCGCGCGAAGGAAGCGCAGCGGATCCGTCAATGGCTGGAGGGCGGCGTCCTCGCCCCGCTCCGGGCCATGGCCGCGGGCGACCCCAAGAAGCTCGAAGCGACCGAGGCGAACCGGAAGATCTCCGATGCGTTCTCCGAGCTCGAGCGCATGGAGCTGGCCATCGACCGCCTCCCGTCCATCGGGCTGGTCACCGACCGCGGCAACGGCGCATGACCTTCACGGAGGACCTGGCGCTGGCGGGCGCCGCGCGCATTCGCCGCTCGGCGGGCCCCCGCGCGGGGCTCATCGCCTACCGGGCGCTGGCGCGGCGCCTCGATGGCGGCCGGGGCCCTGCCACGCTGGCGGCCCTCGCGCTGG
>JABFRG010000184.1 GCA_013141295.1 Polyangiaceae bacterium | reverse complement strand
ACGTTGGCGCCCGTGACCACGAGACGCACGCCGTCGGGCTCGACGGAGACGGTCAGCTCGATGCTGCCGAGGTAGGGATCCGGGAGCGCACGCCACGCTTCGATGACGAGGCGCACGACCATCTCGTGCAGCGCCGAGAGCTGGGCCAGCACCGGCACGTCGGTCTCCGGTACGTGGGCGCGTAGCTTCACGCCGGACGGAACCGTGGAGGGCAGCCAGCGCACCGCGTCGCGCACCACCTGGGCCAGCGAAGTGGGCTGCCCCGAAGGCGTGTGGGCGGGTTCCTGGCTGAACACCAGGAGCTTTCGCACGAGGGCCTTGGCGCGCTGGGTGGCGCCCAGTACGTCGTCGAGGCACCCGCGCAGGTCGGCTTCGTCTTCGCCGGCGACACCGCTGGGCCCCACGTACTCCTTGGCCACCGCGGCGTTGGTGCCGATGGCCGAAATGATGTTGTTGAAGTCGTGGGCGATGCCGCCGGCCAGCGCGCCCACCGCCGAGAGCCGCTCGCTGCGCCGAAGATAGGCGGCGAGGCGGGCCCCTTGATCCTGCCGCGCGCGGGCCTCGGCAGCACGGAGCCAGGTGGCACCGAGGGCGTCGGCCAGGGCGCCGAAGATGGCGCGCTCACTCGCATCGAAGGGGGTGGGGCGCGCGGTCGCGAAGGCCAGCACACCGAGGATCTCGGCCTTCGGCCCGCGCACCGGGCAGCCCACGTAGTCGCTCAGGTCCTGAGCGAACAGGCGCCGTGGGTCGGCGTCCATGGCGCTGCGCTCCGCGTGAATCTGGGTCGCTTCCCGCACCACGCTGCCGCAGAGGGTGCCGGCGAGCGTGCTCACACGGGCGCGGCCTTGTGCCGCTGCGCCGAGGCCGAAGCTCTCTTCGAGCGTGAGGCGATCACCCTCTGGCGCGAGCCGATACGCGAGGGCGACGCCCGCTGCCAAGGGGCCGGCGATGCGCTCGAAGGTTCGTCGCAGGAGCGGCCCGGCGGTCCAGCCCACGGCGTCGGTCGGCTCGCAGGCGAACCCGCGCATGGCATCGAGGAGCGCACCTTCGCGCGACTCGATCTCCACCGTGCGTCGACTGCTCGCGGGGCTCTGGGCGTCCTCCAAGTGCACTCTACAAGAGTAGACGCGATCGCACGCACTTGGGGAAGCCTCGCGCAGAAATCGCATGGCCTTGGATGTCAATCGGCACTCTCGAGGGGCGTACTGCCGCGTCAGGTGGTCGCGCCCCGAAGACGCCGGATGAGGGCCCGCAGCTCTTCCGAATCGAAGGGCTTCTCTACCCGTACGTTGCGCACCTCCTGGAGGAAAGTGCGGGCTTGCTGCGTGAAGGTACCGCCGGTGAGGAAGACCATCCGCGCCGCTTGCTCCGGCGCGATGCGGCCGACCTCACGGTAGAGCTCCATGCCGGTCATCTCCGGCATCATCAGATCGCACAGGATCACGTCCCAGCGCTCGCCACTCCGTATGCGGTCGAGCGCCTCGTGCGCGCGCCCGGTGGCCATCACGTCGTGCTCCTTGCGAAGAAGGCGGACCAACGCCACGCCCACCGCGGCTTCGTCATCCACCACCAGCACCCGGCCCCGCGTTCCCGGCGCGGCCGAGGGCAGGGGGCGACGCGATTCCAGCGGCGAATCCGCGGCCGGGAGCGTCACGCGAAAGATGGTGCCGCGGGGGTGGCCGGGGCGCGCCGAGATGGTTCCCCCCAAGGCTTCGACGGTGTTGCGGCAGATGGCGAGCCCGAGCCCGGTGCCCACGCCGATGGGCTTGGTGGTGAAGAAGGGGTCGAAGATGCGTTCGCGAATCTCGTCGGGGATGCCCGGCCCGCTGTCGTGAATTTCCACCAGCGCGCGGCCCTGTTCGTCGGTGCCGGTGACGATGCGAATGCGCTCGTCTTCCGGGCGCCCCTCCGGCAGGCACTGCACGGCATTGATGACCAGGTTCAAGAACACCTGGCCCAGCCGCGCCTCGTTGGCCACCACCGGCGGCGTAGGCGCGTAGGCCTTCTCGAGCCGGGCGCGGTGCCGGAGCTCGTTGCTCACCATGTTCACCGACGAATCGAGCAGGCGCGGCAGATCCACCGCCGAGCGGCGCTCCTCGTCGGCGCGCGAAAACGTTTTCAGGTCGCGCACCACCGCCTTCACCCGCTGCGCGCCTTCGCGGGCTTCGCCGAGCGCCTGCGCGACCTCCTCCAGCGAAGCGGAAGGCAACGGACGCTCGAGCGCAGCGAAGGTCTCGGCCATGAAGTCGAGGCTGCCGATGACGTACGCCAGCGGATTGTTGATCTCGTGCGCGATGCCGGCGGCCAGGGTGCCCACCGATGCCAGGCGATCGGCCTGCATGAGCTGGGCGTGCATGGCCCGGAGCTCGGTGATGTCTTGCACCGCCCACAGCGTCGCTGCCGTTCCCTCGAAGTCGATCTCCCTCGCGCCTTCGCCCTCGAGGGTCACCACCTGGCCGCGGACCGTGCGCGCGCGCCACTCGGTTCGCGCCGGGCCCCGAAAGTCGGCTCGCTGTCCGTGGGGCGTGGTTTCCTCGCGTTCCAGGAGCCCGCTCACCGGCTGGCCCAGGAGCGCCGCGGCCCGGTCGTGCCCCAGGTAATGCGCGAACGTGGGGTTCGCGTACACGATGACGCCGTCGCGGGTGACGAACACCCCGAGCGGGAGCTTCTCGACCAGCTCCAGCAGCTCCCGCCGCGAACGCAGGATGGCGGCCTCCGCGCGTCGCTCTTCCGTCTGGTCGCGGAACACGAGAACCGTGCCGATCATGCGTCCGGAGGGATCGCGGATGGGCGCGCCGCTGTCGGCGATGGGCCGCTCGCTGCCGTCGCGCGCCACCAGCGCGGTGTGGTTCGCGAGGCCCACCACCTTTCCGTCCTGCAGCACGCGGTGCACCGGGTTCGGCGCCTTTTCCCGGTTGGACTCGCTCAGGATGTGGAACACCTCGTCCACCGGACGCCCTCGCGCCTCGTCGGCCGACCAGCCGGTGAGCGCTTCCGCGACCAGATTCATCAGGGTGACCTTGCCCTCCTCGTCGGTGGCGATCACCGCGTCGCCGATGCTGCGCAGTGTCACCTCCAGGCGCTCGCGTTCCTCGGCGATGCGCGCCTCTGCCTGCTTGCGCGCGGAGATGTCGAGGAGGAAGCCACTGCCGCTGGGGGGCGAACCGAGGTTCGCGCGACGCGTGTATTCTACCCATTTCTCTTTGCCCGAGGGCGTGCGGACCCGGAACTCCTCGCGGTACTCGGCCTCTTCCCGGCGAGCCCGCGCCTCCGGCGAGCCCAGCCGCGCCGCGTCTTCCGGGACGATCATCTGCGGCAGGAGGTCCGGATTGCCGATGAGCTCGTCTGCGGTGCGCTCGAAGAGCTCGAGGCACCCGGGGCTCAGATAGGTGAAGACCGCGGAGCCGTCGAGGCGCTCGGCGTAGTCGCAGAGCGCTCCCGGGACGGTCGTCGCCGTTCGCTCGTAGCGGGCCGTGAGGATGCGCGCGGTGCGCTCGGCGTTCTTCTGCCCGGTCACGTCCAGCGCGGCGCTGATGATGGTTCGATCGTCCAGGCGGAAGACCCGCACCAGGTCGTCGCGACCCATGGATCGCGCTTCGTACGCCCACGGCGTGCCGGTGGCGAGCACGTGGCACCACCGTTCGTGCACGCGCTCGAAGTAACGAGGCACCCGCTCGCTCGCGCGACTTCCCAGGAGCGGAGGTCCGTCGCCGCCGAGCTCTCGCTGCGAGGCCTGGTTGGTCTCCCGGATGATCCAGTCGACGACCGCGCCATCGCCGTCGCGCACCGCCTCTGCCACCAGCAGCTGATCGTTGAGCTTCTGGAAAATACCTCGGTAGCGCGCCTCGCTCCGGGCCAAGGCCTCTTCCGCCGCGCGCCGCGCCGTGAGGTCGAGGATGATGGCGATGGATCGCCTGGGTGCGCCGGGCTTGGGAGGGAGCGGCGCTGCGCTTCCGGAGACCACGCGCCAGGTGCCGTCGGCCCGGAGGAGGTGCATCTCGGTGTCGACCACGGGCTCGCCGCTCAGGGCCGCCCGTGGCCCCGGCGATCCGTTCTCGACCCTCCCCTACCAGGTCTACCGCCCGGAC
>JABFRG010000932.1 GCA_013141295.1 Polyangiaceae bacterium | reverse complement strand
CAGGCGGACTTAGAGCGCAACCCGGGCATCTCGTTCACCGAGATGTGGACGCTATACCCCGGCGGCAAGCCCAAGCCGCTGCGGGTCGTCTTCAGCGGGTTCGAGCTGGAGGGGGGCCGCATGGGCATGCTCTGCGAGGCATTGGTGGACCACGGCGCGCACCCGGAGAACCTCCGGAGCGCCGAGGCACTGCTGCACACGTCGGTGATGATCACCATGTATGCGCTCGATGGGCGCCCGCTGTACCGAAACCCCGCTGCGCGCGCGACCGCCGAGAGCGTGGCGGCGACGCTCGAAGCTCACTTCACGGACGCTGCCGGCTACGCGCGGCTTCGGGGGCAGCTCGACGCCTTCGGCGAGGGGCGCATCGTGGGCCGCGTGCGCACCACCGCCGGGCCGCGCTGGCACGAGATCACCGCGCGCCGCTCGCACGACGCGGTCACCGGCGACGTGGCGTGGCTCGTGAGCGAGGTCGACGTCAACGAGCTGAAGAACGCCGAGGATCGCGAGAGCTACCTGGCGAATCACGATCTGCTCACCGGTCTCCCCAATCGCAACTTCGTCTCGCGCGGCTTTCGCGAACGGGTGGCGGAGCTGGCGCGCGACGAGGGGAGCGCGGCGCTGGTCTTCATCGACCTCGACCACTTCAAGAACCTCAACGATTCGTTGGGGCACGCCGCGGGCGACGAGCTGCTGGTGGAAGTGGCGCGGCGCCTGCGCGAGATTCTCCCTCCCGGCGATCTCCTGGCGCGGCTCGGAGGCGACGAGTTCCTGGTGCTCACCGAGTCGGCCGAACCGCGCGTGCACGTGGCGGCGCTGGCGGAGCGCGCCTTGGCCGAGATTGCGCACGCGGTGCGAGTGGGCGACAGCCAGGTGCGGGTAACCACGACGCTGGGTGTGTCCTTCTTCCCGCAGGACGGCACCGACATCGACACCCTCATGCGCCATGCCGACCTCGCCATGTACAAGGCCAAGTCGGAGGGGCGGAACCGGGTGGGGTACTTCACCGAGGCGCTCAACGTCGCGGTGCGCGCGCGCCTCACCCTGGAGAACGAGCTTCGCGTGGCCCTCGAGCAACACGAGCTCGAGGTCTACTACCAACCGCGGCTGGACGTGGTCAGCGACGTGGTGCTGGGCGCCGAAGCCCTGGTGCGCTGGCATCACCCGACGCGCGGGCTCTTGCTGCCCGGGGAGTTCATCGCGGTGGCCGAGGACTCGGGCCTCATCGCGCCGCTCGGGGCGTTCGTGCTCGAGGCCGTGGCCCGGACCGAAGTCGGCTTTCGCGCGCGGTCGGTGCCCCTGGTGCTCTCGGCCAACCTGTCGCCGCGGCAACTGGCCGATCCCGGGTTCATCGACGTGGTGCGGGCGCTCGTGGCGCGCACCGGCTGCGACCCTCGGCGCATCGAGCTGGAAATCACCGAGTCCACGCTGCTGGGCCGGGGCGAGGAGACCGAGCAGGTGCTCGAGGCGCTCTGCGCCATGGGGTTCCGCATCTCCATCGACGACTTCGGAACCGGATACTCGAATCTCGCGTACCTGCAGCGGTATCCGATTCACGGCCTGAAGATCGATCGCTCCTTCTTGCACGCCTTGGACCGCACCACGCCCATCGCCGAGCTCATCCTCGCCATGTGCAAGATGCTGGGGGTGGATACGGTGGCCGAGGGCGTGGAGACGCAGGCCCAGCTGGAGTGGCTGCGCCTGCACGGGTGCCGTGAGTACCAGGGCTTCCTGGTGAGTCCGGCGGTGCCCCTGCAAGAATTCGAGCGGTCGTTCGTCCCCCGCGCCGCGTCGCGCCCGTCGCTTGCGGTCGCCGGGAATGGGGTGCCGCCGTCCGAGCGTTGAGCCCGACGCATCGTGCTCCTCCCCCGAGCCGGACGGCTCAGGGGAGCGCCACCCGCTTCACGGAGCCCTCGCTGCGCGCCACGAAGTACACCGACTTCTTCCGGGTCAGCGGGTCCTGCTCCACCGCCACGCCACGCGGCTCGCCCTGAAAGCTGGCCAGGAGCGTGGGCGGGTCGCCGCCTGGCGATTTGAGTGCAGTGTACACTTTACCGTTGGCGTCACCGTCGATTCCGATGGTGAAGTAGACGCGGGCATCGTCGACCGCGAGCCTTTGCCCGCCGGCGGGCGCCTGAGTCACCCGTTCCAGGCTATCGGGCCGACTCTTGTCGACCCGGTACACCGCGCCGTTGGCCAGCAGGGCATAGACGAAGGCCGGGTCGACCGCCAGATCGGTGGCGATGTCCGGAAGCGTCGCCAGGCGATCCGGCTGCACGTTGCCGTCCTTGAGGCGGGCCCGCAGCTCCCGGGTCTGGCGCACCGCCCAGTACAGTCGCGTCTCGTCGGCGGCGAGCGCGCTCACGCCGTCCTGGTTCTGAGCCAGGTTGGTCTCGTTGCTGTTGCCGGTGCGCGCGTAGCGGCGAACCGCGTCGTTGTTCGACGACTGCGAGAAGACCGTGAAGATAAACCCGTCGGATGCGCTGGCGGCGTCGCTACCCGACGCGCCGTAGCCGTCGAAGAGCGCGAGCAGCCGCACGTTGCCGTTGTAGTCCCCGCCGTAGATTTCCTCCGGCTGATTGGGTCGCGTCTTGTCCACGCGCCCGACGATGATCTGCCGCGCCGGGGCGCCGGCGTCGTTCTTCACCTGCGGTGCGTTGGTTGCCGCCCAGAACGCGTACTGTCCGTCGACCGCGATCCACCGCGGTGTGGCGAGCCCCTGCGCCATGGTCTCCGGGACCGCCGTGGGTCCCTTGGCGCGTCGCCGCAGCTGGCCACCTTCGTTCACCCAGTATACGTGGGTCGCGTCGAGCGCGAGGCTCGTCGGCTGGTCTTGCTGCGTGGCGAGGGTCTCGACGGCGCTCGCGCCACCTTCTGCGCTGGCAGCGCCGTCGGAAGCATCGGCGCCGGCGCGCTCCTTGTCTTCGAGACCCACGACGAGGGCGCACGCGGGCGCGGCGAGCACCAGGAGCGCCAGGCGAAGCGCTCTCAAAAGGGGCCTCCGGCGTGCAGGCTCACCAGATTCGGCCCGCCGCCAGGCAGGACGTACGCGCGGCTGCTCGCGCTCGTGGGTCGGCCGGTGAAGAAGAGGATGACCGCGCCGACGGCGGCGGCCGCGCCCACCGCGAAGCCGATGGTGGAGACGGTGGCCGAGGTGCGCGCGCGGTCGTTGGCCTCGATGCCCGCGTCGTTACAGGTGCGACCCGTGCAGTTTGCATCCACATCGCTCTTGAGGCCGAGCGTGCGCACGCCGAACGCCGTCCCCACCCCGAGCCCGATGACGGCTACCCCGGCGGCGATGGCGGCGGGGGCGTAGCTCCCGCCGGGCGGTTTCGCGGGAGCAGCCGGCGGAGGCGTCGGGGCCTCGGCCTTGGTCCCCTCGCCGGCGGCGGAGGCCAGGCTCGGTATCTCCACAGTGAGCTCCGATGGCCCGGGCGGCACCACGAACTTCTTCTCCCACCGCACCTTCCCGGGCGCCTCGGCGCTGGCCTCGTGCGGGCCCGGGTCGAGCGGCAGCATCGTGCCCAGGACGCCGCTGGCCATGGGGCGCCCGTCGAGCCGAAGCTCCGTGCGCGCATCGACGCTCTCACCCACGAAGGTGACGCGCGAGAGCTTCTTCTCCAGCTCTTCGGCCCGCTTCTTCGCGTAGCGCTCGCGCTCTCCCTGGTGGGAGCGGGCGGCGAGCTTGGCGGCTTCGAGGAACTCCACCCACGCGCTCGCGGTCTTGCCGTCGTCTTCGTGGCACACCGCGAGGTTCAGGGCGGTTCCGGGCTTGGGGTCGAGGCGGTTGCTCTCGGCGTACTTCGGACACGCCTCGCCGAGCTTGCCTTGCGCCTGAAGGTCCTTGGCGGCCTGGAACAGCGCCTCGGCTTGCGCTCGCTCACCGGGCGAAGGCTCGTCGGCGAAGGCGGAACCGGCCGTCATCAGGAGCGCCAGGGCAACGTACCCGCGACTGCGCATCGCCCTCAATCCCTCGAGTCCAGAAGGGGGTTCTTGCCGCCCGTGCGGCGCGCCGGATTGGCCTTCGGCGGCGCGGTAGCCGCGGCGGTGCCGTGCGTCGGTGCGCTCGTGGGTCGCGCGATGCCCGTGGT
>JABFRG010001051.1 GCA_013141295.1 Polyangiaceae bacterium | reverse complement strand
GAGCTACCTCGAGGCGCGGAGGGCCGCCGAGAGACCGCGCGCCTCGCAGGCGGAGCGCACCGCCGCCGGTACGCTCCACTTCGGATATCAGGCCGCCACCGGAGAGGGCCACCAGGTGTGGTACGACGACGCGAGCTCCACCGGCCTCGGGCTCTCGCTCTGGTCGTACGACGTGCTCCCGGCCAATGTGGGCGTCACCTTCTACGGCCTGGGCGCCGAAGATCCGCAGCTCTTCGGCACGCTCGGCGCGAGGACCCCGTGAGGGCCTTGCCGGTTCGCTTCGGCGAGGTTCGGAGCGTCGCTCGCGATCCGATGCAAGATGCACATATCGTGCGGGCGCTGGGAGAAGAGTTCCTGGTGTGGGACGCCTTCGTCAGCGGGTATCCTCGGGTCGGGCTCACGCCGCTGGTGCTCTCGGCCGATACCCATCGCGACGCGGTACACGCGGCGGAGACGGTGGCCCGAGCCGCCCACGCGGCCGGCGAAGCGGCGCTGGGCGATGCGCGGGAAGCCGCGCACTATGGTCTTCATCCTGAGATGCAGGCGCTGGCGCGCGCGTCGTGGGAAGCCGGCGATACCCGGGGCCTGTGCCGGGTGGACCTGCTCTTCGGCGAGGACGGCGCGTTCCACGCCTGCGAGGTGAACGCCGACTGCCCCGGAGGCCACAACGAGACGGTGGCCTTGCCGCGATTGGCGCGCCGGGTCGGCGTCACCGGCCTCCACGATCCGACCATCATGATGGACGCGCTGGTCGACGAGCTCTTGGCCCTGGCCGGAGGCCCGGGCTGCCCGCGCGGCGCCATCGTGCTCACCTACGCCACCGCCTACGCCGAAGACCTGCAGGTGTGCGCCTTTCTCGAGCGCGCGCTGCGGGCGCGACAGGCACGCGTGTGTCGTGCACCTATCACCGCGCTCCGGCCTCGGGTCGGCGACGACGGAACCCGGGGGCTACAGCTACGCGGCGTCGACGTGGCGGTCCTCTACCGCTACTTCCCGCTGGAGTACATGGAGGGCCTCCGCACCGTGCCCGCCTTCGTGGCCGCGGTGCGCGCCGGAGCCTTGCGTACGCTCTCGAGCTTCTCGCACATCTACGCGCAGTCGAAGGCTTCGCTGGTGCACATGTGCGAGCACACGCCGCACGTTCCCGCGACGTACCCGCTGCAGTTTCCGGAGACCCGCGATCTCGTGCAGAACCGCGGCGAGTGGGTGGTCAAGCGGGCGCTGGGTCGGGTCGGCGACGAGGTGTTCGTGGGGCCGCTCCACAGCAAGGCCGAGTGGGCCGAGGTCGTCCGCGAGACCACCGAGCGCGCGGCCCGCGGCGAGACCTGGCTCGCCCAGCGCTTCGTCCATCAGCGCACGGTGCCTACGCCCCTTGGTCCGCGCTTCGTCACCCTGGGCGCGTACGTGCAGAACGGCGCATTCACCGGCTACTTCGCGCGCCTCACCGAGGTGAGCCATGCCACCCACGACGCGCTGGTGGTGCCGGTGTTCGTCGACCACGCTCGCGCCGCCGGAGGGCTCGCATGAGGCGCGTTCTCCCGCTGGCGCTCCTGAGCGCTGCCTGCTCGCTGCGCCCGTGGACGCCGTCGGTGAGCGTCGCCTACTGGGGAGAGCCGGTGCCGCCCCCGCGCGCCATGCCGCTGCCCAGCGCCGCCACCGTGTCGGAGCGCTGGCGCCTGCCCACCGAAGACCCGTGGGGTCGCTACTCCAAGGTCACGCTCCTCACCTCGCTCGACTCCATGGCGCCCGATAGCGAGCTGCCGGACGTGCGCGATCTCGAGGTGGTGCGCGAGGCCGCCGACGCCGCGCACCACGTGGCGCAGACCGCGCTTCCCAAGGGCGTGCTCTGGCTGGTCGACCTCCGGGGCGCCGCATCGGTGGCCTTCGGCGCCACCCTCTCGCTGCGCGCCGCCGCGCCGGTCTCGCCGGTCCTCACCTTCAACAACTGGCCCGACGCCAGCGGCATGGTACCGGCGGAAGAGACGCTGGCGGGTTGCGTGCAATTTGCACCGAAGCTCGATCGCCCGGCGGGCGGAGCAGCCGACGCGCTGGAGCGCCACCCGGTGTTCATGCTCGATTCGTGGCGTCTGGCGTACCGCGACGACGAGGTCGACGAAGACACCTACGACAATCGCTACGGTCTGGGAGCGGCCGACCTGCCGTCGCCGGAAGCGCTGCGCGAGGCCGGGATCTCTCGGGTCATGTACGTGGTGGAAGACCTCGACGACACCGACAAGGAAGAGGACGACCTCAACGGCATCTTCCTGGCCTACCAGGCCCACGGCATCGGCATCTACATGGTCGACCTCAAGTGGCTGCGCGGGCTCGAGCGCGACACCAGCTGGCCGCGCGCCTTCGTGGGACGCGCCATGTGGGTTCGCCCCCGCGTGACCATCCTCAGCAGCCCGTGGTTCTACCAGCGATCGCTGGGCGGCTTCGGCGGCTTCCGCGCGCGTCCCATCCACGTCGGGCCGAGCTCGCCCGGCGGCCGCAGCGGCGGTGGAGGTGGCGGCTGAGGTAGGGTCTACTTGGTGAGCTCGACGAACCAAGGCTCGTTCTTCACGAGGTCGAAGTCGGCGTCCTTGGGCGCGCGCTTCTTGGTGGCGTCGCCGCCGCGGGCGATGGCGAGCTTGAGCGCGGACTGCGTGTGCGGATCCTTCATGCGCGCGTAGGCGCAGGCCAGGTTGTAGGCCGGGAGCTTGGCGGCGGGGTCGGCGAACACGGCCTTGAGGAAGTACTCCGCGGCCTTCGCGTACTCCTTCTTGCCGTGATGCCGGAAGCCGGTGTCGTTGTAGATGCCGGCGGCGAACGAGCCCACCGTCCAGCGCTTCACGTCGAACGAGTCGCAGTACTCGCAGGCGTTGAAGTGTCCCACCGCGCCCAGCTCCTTGCCCCCGGGCGAGAGCGCGAAGAAGTTCAGGACCGCGAAGTGGGGCGGCGCCTGCGGCTTGGGGTTGCTGCCCAAGGTGAACGGGTGCACCGGCGCTTCGTCGCCCACCGCGCCCCCGAGCTTCACCACCGCCGGGGTCATGTCGCCCTTCTTGGTGGCGGTGGAGCCGGCCACCAGCACCTCCACCACGATGTCCGTGAAGGGCCAGTTGCCGGTGAGCGCCGGCGGCTTTTGCACCGTGGGCGAGGTCGGCTTGAGCTCGGTGAGACCGCTGGCGTCACGCCACTTCTTCAGGTCCTCGGCCAGCTTGTTGTCGTGCTGCTGGGCGCGGTTCTCGTTGGTTCGGGTGACGAGCTTGCTCTTGCGGTCGACGGTGTTGCAGATCTCGGTGACCGGATCCTTGGCGCCGGCCGTCGCGCAGTAACCGAACTCGGCGCCGTCCTTGGTGAAGCCTGCCCAGTCGGCGGGGTCGTTCATGCCGTTGCGCACGTTGTCGGGGTAGCCCTTCACGCGAATCGGCCCCGGGGCGACCTGTGGCGGCTCCGGCAAGCCGAAGCTGGCGGGGGAAGCCACGTTCTCGCCCACCGCTTCGGTTCCGTCGGTGTGCGCCGATGCGGCGCCGCTGGGCTGTACCGCCGCGGTGTTGGTGCTGGCGCTGGCGCTACTCGCGGTGCCGCTGGGCGTGTCCTTGTGACAGGCCGAGAGGAGGGAGGGGGTGCTCAAGGCGAGCGTGACCAGCATGATTCTGCGCATGAGCGCAGCCTATCGCGTCTCCCTCG
This sequence comes from Polyangiaceae bacterium, assembly GCA_013141295.1. Taxonomy (GTDB): domain Bacteria; phylum Myxococcota_A; class Polyangia; order Polyangiales; family Polyangiaceae; genus JABFRG01. The sequence continues at coordinate 425 of JABFRG010001051.1, read as the reverse complement.
ATACGTACGAGTAAGCGCCGGTCCATGACGGCGCCGTCAGCTCAGCCGGCGCAATGTTGGGTATCGCACTTCCAGTGGCCGAGGGCCGGCTGGTAGCGGCAGTCGGAGCCGGTGGCGCAATCGGCGTCGTCGATGCACTCGTCGGCGGCCGGCGCGTGGCAGAAGAACTGCTTGCCCCCGAAGTTGCCGCAGCCGCCATAGGACGGCGAGCAGTAGTTGTTCGGGCCGCAGTCGGCGTCCACCTGGCAGTTGCCGTCGCCGTGGCAGACGTTGACGCTGCTGGAGCTCCCCACGCTCCCGGCGCAGGCGCACACGCGACCCTTGCAGTCGCTGTCGGTCTGGCACTGGTCGTAGATGCACTGGTGGCCTGCGCCACACTGGTCGACGCAGTGGCCATTGCTGCCGCTGCGGCACTCGAGGTCCGA
>JABFRG010000090.1 GCA_013141295.1 Polyangiaceae bacterium | reverse complement strand
TCCCCATGGCGATTCGTGCGAGCCAGTAGTCCGGGTACACCTTGGGCGGGCCAGGGTCAACCGGCCCCCGCCGGTGGACCCTGGCCCGCCCAAGGTGTACCCGGACTACTGGCTCGCACGAATCGCCATGGGGATGGGCCTGGCGCTGCTCCTCGGCTCGGCCGCCTTCGCATTGCGGAAGGACTGGCGCACAGCCCTGGGCGGAGCCGCGTTCACGTTGTTCGCTACCCAGATCCTGTTCTCGTTCCTCGGCGGCCCTTCGGTGCGACACGAGGGCTTCGACATCCGGGCGGTGCTCGACGTGTTCACCATCGCCGCAGCGGTCCTATTTCTCGGGAACATGATCGTGTGGGCCATGCGCATTCGCGGCACGCTGCCCGGCTCCGATTCCGCAGGACCGTTCGACGGTGGGAGCTCCGGCGGAAGCTCTTACGACAGCTCCTTCGGGAGCAGCTCGTCCAGCTCCTTCGACTCCAGCAGCTCCAGCAGCTCTTCGTCCTCTTCTTCGTCGAGCAGCGACAACAGCTACTCCGGGGGCGGCGGAAGCTCCGGGGGTGGCGGCGCCAGCGACAGCTACTAGCGAGCCCCATGCCCGAGCTCCCGGAAGTCGAGTACGCCCGTCGCTGCCTGCACACGTGGATGCATCATGCAACCATCGAAGCGGTCGCGGTGGAGGACGCCCGCATCCTCGACGATGGCACCTCGGTACGCGCTGTCGTCCGCGCGCTCGAAGGGCAGCGCGTGCTCGAGGTTCGTCGGCGCGGCAAGTGGCTGCGCCTCGAGCTTGCGGGGACGCTCTCTCGTCGCTCCGGAGGCGCGAGCCTCCTCTTCTCGCACCTGGGGATGACCGGCAAGTGGGTCGCCGACGCACCCGACGCGCCGGCACGACGCTTCGAGAAGGTGCGGCTCGACGTCGTGAAGGGAAGGCGGCGGAGGAGCGTTCGCTACCTCGATCCGCGCCTCTTCGGCCGCTTCGTCATCGCCACGCAGGATCTCCCCGCCTGGACCGCCCTCGGGCCCGACCCACTCGACGACGCCCTCGACCCGGTGGCGCTCCGGGAGAAGCTCGGGCGACGCTCGGGCCCCATCAAGGCGGTGCTCCTGGACCAGACCGTGCTCGCCGGCGTGGGGAACATCCAGGCCACCGAAGCCCTGTTTTACGCGCGTATCGACCCACGACGTTCGGCCAAGAGCATCGAGTCCGCCGAGGTGAAGAAGCTTCTCCGCGAGATCCGCGCCTCCATCGACCGTACGCTGGCCCTGCAGGAGGGCCCGGAGATCCAGTACGTGGAGGAGGCCGGCGCCACGAACCCCTTCACCATCTACGGGCGCGAGAAGCTCCCCTGCCCTCGCTGCAAGCGGCCGCTCCAGAAGATGGTGCTGGCCGGTCGCGGCACGGTGTTCTGCCCGCACTGCCAGCGGTGACGAATCCCGCCGACTTCGCTATACCGCCCTCGAATGACTCGCCCCTGGGAAACCATCGCCACCGTGGAAACCGCCGAGGGGCCGCTCGACCTGCGTCGCCGCGGCGACAAGGACTTCCTCATCACCATCCGCGGCCGCGTCCTCATGAGCAGCGCGGCGCATCGTTCCGAGGACGCGCTGGCCAAGCTCGCCTGCGCCGGCCTGCGCGACAAGCCCAAGGCGCGCGTGCTGGTGAGCGGCCTGGGCATGGGGTTCACGCTCCGGGCCGCCCTCGACGAGCTGGGCGCCGATGCCCTGGTGACGGTGGCCGAGCTCAACGAGGTGGTGGTCGACTGGTGCGAGGGCCCGTTGGGCGCCCTCACCGGCAACGCAGCCACCGACCCGCGGGTCACCGTGGAGATCGTCGACGTGGCAGAGCACCTGGCGGAGCTCGCCCGTAGCCCCGGCGCGCCCCGCTACGACGCCGTCGTCCTCGACATGTACGAGGGCCCGCACACCCAGGTGCGCCCGAGCGATCCACTCTACGGTCCGGCCGCAGTGGTGCGCACCAAGAGGGCGCTGGCGCCGAACGGGGTGCTGGCGGTGTGGTGCGAGGCCGCATCGGCCGGTTTCGAGCGGGCCCTACGCGACGCCGGCTTCGCGTACTCGCTGGAGAAGGCGGGCAAGGGCGCACGCATCCATCACGTGTACCTTGCACGCGATAGCGGCAAACCGGTCCGCGCTCCCGCACCTCGGCAAACGCGCAATGGCAGTGGCTCCACCCGAGGCCAGGGCCCTGGAAAGGGCGCGCGCAAAGCCAAAGGTCGCGGCGAGCGCTAGGCTACTTGCGTACGCGAAGGGTGCCCATCACCCGATCGACCCAGCGGTTGCTGATGCCGAAGTTGGTGTCGATATCGGCAAAGTGATGCGACATGTGGTGTGCGCGAATGACCTTGCCCCAGCGGGTGACGGGCTTGCGAAAGTGCGTGGCCCAGTGGGTGAAGTCGTAGAACAGGTAGCCGCAGACCAGGCCGACCCAGAGCGGGATGGTCAGCTCCGGGCGGTGTAGGAAGTAGAAACCCAGGCCCACCAGGGACGAGAGCGAGATGCTCACCGCCAGCGGCATCACGAGCCGCGTGTCGTCGTCCGGGTACTTGTGATGAAAGCCGTGGACGATGTCGTGGAAGCGTCGGCTGATGGGCCCGATGCCCTGCCAGTGGAAGGCCTTCTTGTGGATGAAGTACTCCATCACCTGCCACGTGAAGAAGCCGGTGGGTACGAGCGCGAGCGTCATGGTCCAGTTGGTGAGGTGGAGGCCCAGGCCGTAGCCGAGCACCGCGACCGTCACCGGGATCCACAAGATGAACGGTGCCGCGGGGTGCACCTTCGAGAAGAACTCGAAGAAGTCGCTCTCGAACATGCGGGCCCGCTGATGGCGCGTGTATTCCTTCACGCCAGCGCCGCAAGCATATTTCGTTCCCGCCGAGGCACCGCCAGAGAACGGGATCGCGTCGCGTTCTCACGCGCATCGTCTGCGTGACCCGCAAGCGGTGCGGGCCGCGCGGGCATGGTGCACTTGACAACTTAGGACTCCTAACATAGAACCCACGGAGCCCATCGAAGGCCGCGCAGACGCGCGGTCGAAAGGAACGCTCATGTCCAATTCACGAAACGCCACGCTCGAGCTCGCTCGCTCTCCTGTCACCCTCGAGGACTTCGACCGCATGAAGCAAAGCGTGCTCTTCGGCGACGACGACGTACGTGCTCTTCGCGCGTCGCACGCGGTGCTGGAGGGTCAGGTGGAGGCCATCCTCGACGTCTGGTACGGCTTCGTGGGGTCGCAGCCGCACCTTCTGGCCTCCTTCACGAGCAAGGTCGACGGCAAGCCCATCGAGGCCTACCTCGGCGGCGTGCGGCGGCGCTTCGGGCAGTGGATCCTCGACACCGCCCGAGCCACCTACGACCAGGCCTGGCTCGACTACCAGCACGAGATCGGCCTGCGCCATCACCGCACCAAGAAGAACCGCACCGACGGCGTGCAGGGAACGGACATCGTCCCGTTCCGCGATCTCTTCGCGCTCGTCTTCCCCATCACCTTCACCCTGCGCCCGTTCCTCGCGAAAGGCGGCGCCGACGCCGTGGCGGTCGAGGCCATGTACAACGCGTGGTTGAAATCGTGTCTGTTGCAGGTCACGTTGTGGAGCCATCCGTACGTTCAGCCGGGCGACTTCTGAGCCGAGCACGCGACCAAGGCTGAGCTGCAAGATTCGAGAATCATTGCGGTAAATATTTCTTCGGCGAATTCGCGTAGACAGGTTGCACGGGCGAACCCCGCGAGGTATCTTCATATCACCGCTGCGTTGAAGCCCCCCCTTCGACGCAGCGTAGAACCCGGTGAGCCAACCCCCCCTGTGCCGCCGGGTTCGATCTTTTTGTGCTCCTGAAATCGCCTGAGCACGGCGAACACCGCGTCGTCGGGCGATCGCGATGCCGCGACCCCGAGCGCAGCCGCTGCGGCTCCTACGGTCTCAGAGCGCGCCGCCGTCGCGATCATCGAAGCGGCCACGTGCTTGAAGAGCCCGTCGGAGCCGCACACCACGGTGTCGTTCTCCGCCAGCACCCGGTGAAAGTGGCGAGGCGCCACGCGACCGCGGCCGAGCCGCGCGGCGGATTGTCCGCGCGTGACGACGT
>JABFRG010000178.1 GCA_013141295.1 Polyangiaceae bacterium | reverse complement strand
TCCGGATGCCGACCCCGGCACCTGGAAGACCTCATGAGCCCCGGTCAGCACATCGCGTACCGCAGCAAGGACGAGCGCGACGTCGACCTCGACGTGGACTTCGTGGTGGTGGGCTCCGGTGCCGGCGGCGCCACCGCGGCGGTGACGTTGGCCCGGGGCGGCGCATCGGTGGCCCTGGTGGAGGCCGGCGCCTGGCGCGATCCCGAGGACTATCCCTCGAGCGCCTATGGCGGCATGCGCGATCTCATGGACGACTGGGGCGCCCAGGTGACCGCCAATCGCGCGCTCTGGCCGGTGGTTCAAGCGCGAACCATGGGCGGAACCACCGTCATCAACAGCGCCATTTGCGTGCGCACGCCGGACGACATCTTCGCGCAGTGGGTGCGAGAGCACGGCCTCGAAGATCTGCGCGCGCCGGTGCTCCGGGCGCAGGATCGCGTGGAGCGGGAGCTCTGCGTCGAAGAGGTGCCGGAGGCGGCCCGCGGGCGCTCGAACTTGCTCGCCAAGCGCGGGGGCGACGCGCTGGGGTTCTCCGATTCGCACTACATGATGCGTTACGTGAAGGGGTGCGACGGCACCGGTCAGTGCATCCAGGGGTGCCGCGCCCGGCGCAAACAGAGCACCAACCTCAACTACGTGCCCGAGACCCGCGCGCGCGGCGGCGTCATCCTCTCGTCGGCGCCCGTCGAGCGCGTGCTCCTCGAGCGGGGCCGCGCCATCGGCGTCACCGGGCGCTTCGTGCATCCGACCACGCGCACCAAGGGCACGCGCTTCGTGGTGCGGGCTCGACGCGCGGTGGTAGTGGCGGCGTCGGTCACGCACTCACCGGTGCTCCTCATGCGCTCCGGCATCAAGAGCCCGGCCCTGGGCAAGTACTTCCGGGCGCACCCGGGGACCGGCGTGTTCGGCTGCTACGACGAGCCGGTGGACATGAACGTCGGCGCCACCCAGGGCTGGGCCAGCACCGCGTTCCGCGTCGACCCCGGCCTCAAGCTCGAGACCTTGGCCATTCCCCCGGAGCTGGTGGCGAGCCGCCTCGCGGGTGGTGGCACCGAGCTCATGAAGCGCCTGCGGGAGTACCGGCACCTCGCCATGTGGTGCCACGCGGTGCGCGCGGAATCCACCGGCACCGTCAGCGCCTCGTTCTTCGGCAACCCGGTGGTGCGCTACGAGCTCGACGGCGCCGACATGCTTCGCTTTCGCAAGGGGATGCATCTCCTGGCGCGGCAGCACGTGGCGGCCGGCGCCAAGGCGGTGCTCCCGGGCATCGCCGGCATGCCCTACAAGCTCATGGCGAACGAGGTCGACAAGCTCGCGGAAGCGCCCCTCGATCCGCGCCGCTACATCGCCATTCTCAGCCACCTCTTCGGCGGCTGCGTCATGGGCAAAGATCCCAAGACGAGCGTGGTCGACGACAGCGGCCGGGTGCACGGCGTGCCCGGGTTGGTGGTGGCCGACGCCTCGGTCATCCCCACCAACCTCGGCGTCAATCCCCAGCACACCATCATGGGCCTCGCGGCGACCTTCGCCGAGCGCCTCCTCGACGCTCCGCTCGTCGCTCGCTGAACCCTACTTCGTCAGACCGTCGGCGAAGCGAGCCCAGGCGGGGATGGCGTATCCGCCCTTGGCTGCGGCCCAGGCCACGGCGCCCACCACGAAGGTCTTGTGGCGCGCGATGCGAACCGCCAGCCCGGCGTTGCCGTGGCCGGTCTTGGCGTCGAAGGTGCCCGCGACGTTGACGCCGATGAGCACCGGATCGTGGGCCGTGTAGGTGGCCCCGTCGAGGACGCCGCTGCCGGAGTCGCCGGAGCCGATGCCGGGACCGGTGAGGAAGAAGGCCGCGGGCAGGGCGAACACGTTGGAGGGCGGCGACGTCGCGTCCTCCACGGTGCACGTGTTGTCGGTGTCGGAGACGCAGAGGAACGGGATGTTCTCGAGCACGCGCTTCTTCGCGCCGCCGAGCTGCTCGTTGATGGGCTCGAGGGTGGTGAGATCGATGTCGTTCGTGATCATGCCGCGGCCCACCACCGTGAGCTTGGTCGGGTGCTTCGCGGTGAGGTTGGTGTCGAGGTCGACCTTGACGGTCTGCGCGCCGGGGATGGGATTCTTCAACACGAGGAGCGCGATGTCGCCTTCGCAGGCGCTTCGGGTGGACGAGGGCGTGAGCACGCGTTCCACGTCGCGCCAGTAGGCTCCCTGATCGAGCACCGAGGCGGCGCGGGTCACGCGAATCTTGGCGTTCGTGAGCGGCTTGTCGTTGAAGGTGGAGTCGCAGAATCCGTCGGCGTAGTCGATCTGACGCACGCAATGGCGGGCCGTGAGCACCACGTTGGGCGCGATGAGCGAGCCGCTGCAGCGGGTGTGGGGCTCGACGCAGGCGCCGATCTTCCCCTTCTTGGGGTCGGTGTTGAGCTCGCTGCTGCAGATGCCCACCGACCAGCTGTCCTTGGTGTCGACCTTGCCGCCCACCAGCTCGTCGTCGGTCTGGCCGATCTCGCCGTTGGCGGCGTCGGTGTCGTCGGTGGCTGCGGTGCATGCGGCGACGCCGAGCAAGGACGCGAGGGCAAGCATGCTGTAACGGCTGGCGAGTTTCATCGGGATCAGTCTCCGTAGAAGAGTTGGTTGCCGGTGAATGCGCGCCCCCCGGTGCCGGGATTTCGAAATCGACGCCGGCCACGTGGCCGGGCGAGAACTTTGCCGTCGCCGGCCCGTACAAGTCTCCCCGTACGAGGAGCGAACATGAAGAGCGTCTTGCGATTGACCGCCGTGGCGGCGGCGTGTTTTGCGGCGATTTCCCTGCAGGCTGCACCGGCCGCGGCCTTTTGCGGCTTCTACGTGGGGGGCGGGGGCGCCAAGCTCTTCAATAACGCGACGCAGGTGGTGCTCATGCGCGAGGGCACGCGCACCGTCATCTCGATGCAGAACAACTACGAAGGCCCGCCGGCGAACTTCGCCATGGTGGTGCCGGTCCCGGTGGTGCTCTCGGAGGCCACGGTGAAGACCCTGCCGCGAGAGCTCTTCACCAAGATCGACGCCCTCGATTCGCCGCGCCTCGTGGAGTACTGGGAGCAGGATCCGTGTCCGCCGCCAGAGCCCGTGTACCGCTATCGCGGGGGTGGCCCGCCGCGCCCCGCGGCGCGCGCAGCCATGGAAGATCGCGACGAAGCCCCCACCAAGCGCAAGGACCTGGGCGTGCGCATCGAAGCCAAGTTCGTGGTGGGCGAGTACGACATCGTCATTCTAAGCGCCAAGGACTCCACCGGTCTCGACACCTGGCTCCGTCAGGAGAACTACACCATCCCGGAGGGCGCCGAGCCGTATCTGCGACCGTACGTGCAGTCCGGGAGCAAGTTCTTCGTGGCCAAGGTCGACCCGGCAAAAGTGAAGTTCGAGAACGGCATGGCCGCGCTCTCGCCGCTGCGCTTCCACTACGACGCCGAGAACTTCAACTTGCCGGTGCGTCTCGGGCTCATGAACGCCAAGGGGCCGCAAGACCTGGTGGTGCATATCCTGGCGCGCGGGCAGCGTTACGAGGTCACGAACTATCCGAACGTCTCGATTCCCACCAACTTCGACGTCACCGAGAGCGCCAAGCAGAACTTCGGGGGCTTCTACGCCGCGCTCTTCGACGAGACCACCAAGCGTCATCCGGGAGCGGTGGTCACCGAATACTCGTGGGACGCCCAGAGCTGCGATCCGTGTCCGGTCACGCCGCTGGGGCAGCAGGAGCTGCAGGTCCTCGGCGGCGACGTGCTGGGCGCGTCGCTCGACTACCACTCGTCGTCCAACGGCGGATTCACCATCACCCGATTGCATGCACGATACACCAAGGATTCGCTGGGCGACGACCTGCACTTTCGCGCCGCCAAGCCCATCACCGGCGGCCGCGAGCTGATGAGCTCTGCGGGCAAGCTGGAGCAGGGCTCCAAGTACGACTCCACCAACAACTTTCAGGGCCGCTATTCGGTGCGACACCCCTGGGCCGGGCCCATCGCCTGCAAGAACCCGATTCGCGGGGTGTGGGGCGGTCCGCCCGGCGGCAGGACGGAGACGCCGGCGGTGAAGCCGGTGCACGACGTGGCGTTCGTCACGCGGGGGC
>JABFRG010001136.1 GCA_013141295.1 Polyangiaceae bacterium | reverse complement strand
GCTTGCTCAGATTTCAGCGACTTCCTCGCCATGATTGCCGATTGCCGGTCGGCCTCCCGGGTTTTGGAGGGGCGTGGCCTGCCACAGCCGCGCTCGATTCGCACCCCGGTGTCGCTGATGGGTCACGCAGCGCCCCACGTAGCCGTTGGCCTTCGCATAGGCGGTCAGCTTGTCGAAGAAGGCCGGGCCGGTGCCGGAGATCGCGTCGAGCGCGGCGAGCGTGGGGAACCCTGCGGTGCCGCGGCGAGAGACGATGGCCGCGGTCAACGTGGCGCTCACCTTCAGCGGTGCCGCCCGCAGCTGCGCGGCGCTGAGCTCGTTCGCCACCCGCAGCACGCCCCGCGCCAGGTAGCTGCCTTCGGGAATGGTGGTGCCCCGGGTGAGCGCCTCCTCCGCGGCCTCCTCGTCGGATGCAGTTTCCACCGAGCAAGCCACCGCCACGGGTGCGAGGAGAAGCGGCATCATGAGCGCGAGGGAGCGAGAGAGCATGGGAGATTCCTTGGTGGGAGGGAGCCCGGCCTCGAGCAAGTCGCACGCCACCCGCGGAACCCCGGTTGCGTCGGGAAACCCCCGTGAAATCGCGGTGAGGCGGGCCTCGTCTGCGATCCTCAGGATCACACCGGAAGCCCCCACGCCCGATACCCGAGACCGCGATCTCCAGGATCGCGCAGGGCGAGTGACCCGTGACACCTGCCCGGTCTCGCTTCCGAAAGCGGCGGGGCCCAGGTTCATGCACACCGACGGACAGCCGAGGCTCCGCCTACCGCCTCCGCCCGCGGCAGGAACTGGTGGCCCTCACGGTGAGCCAAGTGTCGTGCGCCGCTTCTTGCCGTCTTTCACTTTCGCCGGCTTCCACCGCCGGACTGGGCCCCTCAGGAAGCCGCTCTCTTCCAAAAACTCCTGAATGTGCGCCAGGTCTGAAGGGGGTAGCGGCAGCAAGAAGGATGCTCTCGCCCCAAGGCCGCCAAACGAAGTGCCCGCGACGAGTCCCCGGTTTCCATCAGCGATCCAGATGCGGTCATGGATCAGGTCCGTGTCGGAGTCCGAGAGCCGGACCTTGGCTGCGTAGGCTCGACAGGCTAGTTCGTCTTGGATTGCCTTCGTTTGCCCCTTCGAGGAACTAAAGATGATGTGCAAGGCCTTGAGTGCCTTCCCGCCCACTCGGGCGGCCTTGCATAATTCGTCCACATACTTCTTGGCGCTCGCTCCTTCGCCCCCGTAGGCGTACGGGTCGACGATCACGAGCTTTACGGCGTCCCTCGTGAAGTCGCGGATCTCCTTGATTCCGTCACTTCGCGTTGCAAGGCCCGGCCCCGTCACAAGCTGCGTGACCCCGCTGTCGGGACCACCACCGCCATCGACGAAGGGACAGTGGAACGACCGTTCATCAGGCGAGTGATTCAACTTCCGTATCGAGGACTCGATCGACTCTAGCTGACTTCGCATGTCTAACCACACGGGGTAGGCGCCATAGGGATGAATCGGAGGTACCGCAGGGTCACGCAGCTCCCCGGAAAGGTTCTTCTCAGCCCACGCCTTCGCCCACTCGAAGAAACGCTTGCGAAGCTCCAGTTCGTCGGGAATTTCCGCGTCGTCGTCCATGGCTCGATTGTACGTCTTCAAACGACCCCCGCAAGGCCGCTCGGCGAAGCTCCATCCAAACTCGGTCTGTCTTGAAACGCTCGCGAGCGGCTCCAACCTTGAAGAAGACAGGACGATGCGTCACACCTCTATGGTCACCGGCGCAGCCAGGGCAACCTTCACGGCGTTGTAGATGCCGGCGGCGGCGATGGAGATGATCAACGAGAAGGGCAGTTCCTTCCCTACCATCTCGGCCCGACGGTCCCACCAGCCAACAACGGGAACAACTCCGATGAGCTTCGCCCCCGCCAGCAAGGAAGCCTTGCCCGACCATCTGTCACTTTGAACCGTACCTCGACTTCGACGCTGGATCCCGATCTCCCACGGAAAGCTCTTCTTGTACTTCTTCTTCACCTTCTTGCCGCGGTCATCCGTCGGCCGTAGAAGATCATTGAGTCGCTCCAAGAACTCCTCCTCGCTCTCTTGGGGGCCCTGCATGTCCCATTTAAGATCCAGTCCGTGCTCCACCCGCGTGCGGAACGTGCTCGGCTCAGCGAAGTAGGATAGCGTAACACGGAGCTCCACGGCCACCTCGGGATCGGCGAGAAGGAGTTCCTCCGGCGCCGGCATCCTGAACACCTTCATGATCCGTTTGCGCACGTCTTCAACTGGGGAAGTACTCGGCTTCCTAGGAGGCTTCTTCTTGGGCTGCTTCTTGATTACGAAGTTGGGCATCGCGTCTTCTACGACGACCGTTGCACGGTCGGCAGCGCACGCCCTCGCCAGCTCTAGATCCGGTACGCCATAGCCGCAGACGTGAAATAGGTCGGGCTCCTTGAACTGGCTGCGCATGGCGCCAGTCCACGAAGCCGAATGAACAAGAAGCCCGCGAACGGTTTCTGGGCGGAGGGACGGGTCCTCCTTCCAGATGTCGACCGCCATCCGGGCAGCGCGTGCTGCTGCCTCGCTCGTCATCGAAATTGACGCCAAAGGGTTCGTCAGATGGCGGTGTCCCGTCGTGAGGGACACCATCGTGTCGGCGGACGTGTCGGCGATCGTCTCGGTCAGAGCGATATTGCCACCCTCCATCACAACGTCCGGCTTGATGGGCCAGGGGGGCTCAAGAACCCCTGTCGTCGTGTGGGGAGCGGCCCCGCCCAGCGGTGCAACGGGCCTTGCCTCCTTGTAGTCGAGGTCGGGCGGAAGACTCGTTTTGTCCGTATAGGCGCCGACCGTCAGAGCGTTGTTGCCTTGCGCAGGTTCGTGGATCTTCCACTGGAAGAGACTGTCCGGGTAGGCCGTCGCCGTGGCGAACATCTTCTCCGCCTGAACGTTGCCAGCAGACACGCAGAAGAGGCGGCCACGACCCTCGTTGAAAGCGAGCTGGTCGACGGCTTGTGCCCAGGAGGTTGGCGTCAGTGGACTGATCGGAAACGTCACCGCCAACGCGTACGCTCGACGACGGTCGCCGGCCTCGGTGGTCTCCGCCGTCGAGACGGCATCCACCGTCATCTTGGGCCAGTAGGGGCGGTTCTCAGGGGCGCCGGTTCCGACGCCTTCGGCGACGAGAATACGGACACTCTGCAGCCAGTGGTTCGCTTGGCTTCGGCCAGCAAGCAGCTCTGATCCAAGGTCCGCATAGAGGGCGGCTCCAGCCATCTTTGTACCGTGGCCGTGGGTGTCCTCAACCGACGGCACGCCTGGGATGATCGACGAGGCGTGCAGGATCGCGTTCTTGAGAAGTGGATGCTCCGTGGAAATGCCGGTGTCGAGGACAACAACTGCGGGCGCATCCTTCGGCGGCGGTTGAAGTACGAATTCTCGAATTTCGCGCCGAGGCACGTCCTTGAGCACGAGCCACGTCAGCGTCTCCGGCGGCACCAAGTCGTACGTGAATATGCAATCGACCGAAGCCACGAGGGCTCGCAGCTCCTCGGTCGTCAGGCGGACGAAGAACGACAGTTCCTCGGGGGCCTCAAAATCCTGCGCGACCGAGTGGCCGAACTTCGCGAGCTGCCGGTTGATCTGGCCGCGGCTCGTCGAGGACCATGCCGGCGGGTTGCGGTACCCACCTCGACACGCAAGCTCGAACCAGAGCTTGCGGTCGTCGCCCCCACCGTGTCCCTTGCTCCACTCACGAAGACGCACGCCCGCGAGGTCGGAGTCGGCGGCAACGGAGATCTGTTCGACGGGTCCGAGGGCCGCCACGTGCGGGGGACTCGTGGTGGTTCCGTCACCCTTCTTTCGGGTCTTCAGCTCGCCATACTCGGCGGACTTCTCGCGGAGTCGTTCGAGGTTGGGACCGGGTGCATCCAGGAGGACCACGCCGGTATCTGGATCGGTGCCCACGACGCGAACGTCGGAGGACGTGTCCGCGAGGGTTTTGGCATCCAGTGAGAATCGGGGGTCACTTGGCCGAACCGCCACGATCTCTCGGGTCGCGTCTTTGTCCCTGACGCCATCTGGACGAGCTTCAACGGAAGCCACGAGTGCGTCGAGTTGACGGAGAAGCTTGGTTCGATGAGCCGCAGGGTCAGGCCGTGGAAGCGAAGCGGGCCGTGAGCCGCCGCCCACCGACTTGTAGTCGCGAACGGCAGTTTTTCCCCGTAGCAGTGGCAGACGTTGATTCGTCATCAAGCTCACCGAAGATGCTGATCGCGCCGACGCACACCCTCCAACGCCCCTACTAGATCTTCGATGGTGACGTGAGTCCGCGCATCCAATGCCATTTCTCGAATGGCGTCGTCGCAGGCGCGGGCAAGGTCCGCATAGCTCATCCCAGTCGTCTCAGATGCCAACCTCGCGAGCTCCTCCTTCGGCAAGTCGAAGGCCCCAAGACGGAGTTCAAGCAGTCTTTCAACTTGGAAGGGCGATGGGGGCTGAAACGGAACGATGAGATCGAAGCGACGGAAGACGGCACGGTCCAAGAGCTGCGAGTGGTTCGTGGCCGCAATCAGCAGACTTGTACTTACGTCGGCATCGATGAGTTGAAGGAATGCCGTCACAATCCTTCCCATCTCGCCAACGTCTTGGTTATCCCCCCGAGCCTTCGCGACTGCATCGAACTCGTCGAACAAGTACACCCCTGGACGCCTAGGCATCTCTGCGAAGATCGAACGCAGGTGGGTGGCAGTAGCTCCGAGGAACCGAGAAAACAGAGCGTCGACTCGGATCGTCATGAGTGGGAGCCCGAGCTCACCTGCGATTGATGCTGCGGTCAACGTTTTGCCGCACCCAGGGGGCCCGTGAAACAACACGCGGCGGCGAGGTCCCACACCCCACTTTTCAAGACGCCCAGTTGATCGGTTCTCGCGAAGGAGGCGCTCCAGGTCGCGTCGGGTCTCGTCTGGAAGGACGACATCACCGAGACGCTCATCCCGGTAGGCGCCAGCAAGGATCTCGGCGAGGTCACCCCTCGGCTGGGCGATGTCCACCACGGCGCCCTGACGCTTCGGGCCGGGGGGAGGCATCTTTGCGATGATAGCTCGAAGCTCCTCAGCAACTCGAACGTGGCCGGCGGTGCTCTCTGCGGACGCGAGTTGAAGGGCGGCCTTGTGGAACCCCGCCTCGTCTCCTGAAGCGTGAGCCTGAAGAAGCGCTCTGAGGATGTCCGCCTTCATCAGGCAGCCCTGCGACCGCACCTGATCTCGGTCCGAAGGTGCACGAGGGCGGCGTCGTCGAGCGGGTAGCCGTTGACAGGGTGACGCCGGGCTACAGCGCGGCCTGAAGCGTCCCACCGATGCATCTTGCTCTCGCCCAAGAACTCGGAGGCCTCGCCGATCATCTCCAGCGGCCTGTCGGGCCTTGTCGCCTTCCTCAAAGCCATGCAGGCACCTTACACAACCTTACCCATCGAGGCAAAGACGAGCTTCGCTCCCTTCCTCCGAGCCTCCTCGACGCAACGCATTCGACGGCCTTTCCGGTGATGGTCTTCCTGCGACCTCGATCGCTTCGGCACTGTGGAATCGGGAGCCGACCGTCCGGGTCAAGGACCGGCTCCTCGAAGCCCTTGTGGCCTCAAAGAAGGCGTCCTTGTCCGACATCCTCACCGGCTTTCTCGGCCCCAAGGCGATCTGCCGCCAGATCGGGGGCAAAGAGAAAGCGGCCGTCTTCGAACGGGTCTGCGGCGGCGGACAGGCGCCGCATTGCTCCCAGCTGTGGTTTACAAATGGCTCTACGCGCGCGACGGTCGCAGCGCGTCTAGAATCACAGGTGCGGTGTCGCTCGCAGGAGTCCAGCCTTCCGCAACGTACCACTGAACCACTCTGGGAATACGCCGCAGCGATCTCGCAATTACCTCTGCACCGGCACCCCTGACCTGACAAATCCATTCTCGTGCATCTCGTCTCGCAACAAATCTTCTCCACTTCGCATCTCCCTCAAAGAGGGCGAGGCACGCGCTTTCCAATACGCTCAGCTGACCACAAGCCTCTGCCCCCTGCGCCATACGAAGCACCCACAGAAGCGGTGGGGCAGACTCGTTGAAATCACGCCCCTTCCACTCCTCACTGGCGAGGAGATGATCTGACATCGCATCGAGCATGACACGCGAGGCTTCGGGCTTCAAAGCCACCATATTTGCGCACTTATCCTCGCCTACCGTAGAAACAACATCGATAAACAGCGATGCATGGTTTCGAGCACCAACACACAGATCAGCCAACTCATGGACCGCGCCCAAGTCACTAGAACCAATCAAATATTGCGCCCTGACAAGCAACGCAGTATCAAAACCGATCCCAACCAAGTTAGCCTCTTCCAGGAGTGCGTCAATGTTCGTCTGCCGTTCTTCGGGCAACTCTGACGTGGTGCATTCCACAAATGTTCGCCACGGCCCGCGAGGGGGAGCGAGCGGTTTGTTCGGCTGTGGAATTTTTCGCGTGGTAAACCATCCGACAACTCTTCCTACAGAGTAGATATCGCTGGCCGGACTGGCTGACGCGTGAGCATCATGCCACAACTCAGGGGCGGCAAAGCCCTGCGTCCCGAGCGGCTTGTCCTTCGCGGTCCGAGCTCGGCTGGTCTGCCCGCGTGCGCGGCGAACCAGACCCCAATCGCCGACCACCCACCGCACGTCGTCGCCCTCCGAGATTCGAAGGATATTCCCTGGCGAAATGTCCCGGTGGACGAGACCAAGTCCATGAGCTGCCCGCAACCCGGCCGCCACATGTCGAACAATGCGAACGAGCTCATCGTCTGCGAGTTTGTCCCGAAGAGTCCAAAGGTCGCCGTCCGCAATTGGCATAACCAACCACTTGAACTGCTCTCGATCAAAATCCAGAACTGGCATCACATACCTATCCCGCATCCGAAACTGCTCTTGTATTTCCCTCCGAAATCTCGCCTTACTCTCAGCGTCACTCGGATTTCTCAATGTCTTGAGCGCGAACCTCTGGTTCGTTGCGGGATCAACAACAACCTCAACCTTAGCATAGCCGCCGCTACCAAGTTCGGTGCCAACTCGATTGTATCTGGAACGACGTTGGATGGGTGCGCCTGCCACGACGCGGGGATAGAGAGCGACTGGACCCAACGTGTCGTTCTCAAACTCTGCGAAGTAAGGTGTCAGGGCGAGCTGCACGCGTTCACACCACTGGGACCGCCATTCTTCTGTCATTGACCGAAACTCGGAGACCGGCAAATGCACATCCATGCGCCATCGATGGGTGCCGCCGTTCCAGTTGTCGTAGATACTCCGAAGCGAGAGGCCTGCCTTATCCAGCACAGCAAGAACGGCATTAAGCTCCAAGTCCTCGGCAAGGGCATCGAGAAGCCCAACCAAGTCAATGGGAAATCCGGTCTCAAAGTCCCAGTCCCGCAGTTCGTGTTTCGTGACCTGATACACATCCTCAATACGTTCGATGCGCACCCCAGCCCGGACGAGTTGATTGTTGAAGCTTGCCAGCAGCGTTGCCGCCTGAGCCGATGGTCGCACCGCGGGATGCAGCGTTTCTAGGAGGAAGGCCCAGAACGCCTCGACCGGTCCGCTCCCCAGCAGGAATCGCGAATCGCCCAGCAACCAGTCGGGCGCCCAATCGTCATCGTTTCGGACTCGGTGCTGCTGGATGTCGCCCAACGCGTTCTCATACCGGGGGTCCTCGCTCGGCAGCTTGGTCAGGTCATATAGTCTGCCGAGGAACTCTACCTCGGTGAGTTCGCCTGAGAACTTTCGACCAGGACCGGCGGTGAACTCCGCGAAGATTCGCCTCCTCGACTCGGCATCCACCGGCAAGGTCAGATCAGTTTGCTGTGGTTTCACTCTGCTTACCTGACCTTCGACTGTCTAGGGACGCGCGCTTCGGCTGCGTGCAGTGGAGCGGCGCGAATCGCAGCTCAACCGACCGCGCTCGGGGCTTCGCAGCGCACACCAGCCGACCACTGTGAGCTCAGCGGCCACGGATCCATCACGGCACCCTCCCGTACACATCGCTCCACGGTCGCAGAGTCACGGAGGGCGCGCAAGCAGAGGGCGGCTCACCATGCCAAAGTTTCTCCAGACGAGCGGCCGCAGCCGTTGGCGCGCCGCGGCGCACACCGGCCCGACCACACCTCAGCGTGCTGGCATTCGACCCTGGCGCAAGGAGGTTGACGGTTCGCGAGACCGACTCGCTTGCCACGCGTCAGTGGCCTGCGGAATTCCTGGGGAAGTCGGGGTGCGGCGCGAAGGCCGCGGGTGGGGCCGACGAGCTCCCATCAACTAACGGTCGGTATGGGCGGCCCGAGGTGACGACATGCACGATGAACATCAGCGCTCCCCGGCCATCGCCCTTGCTCTCAACTGCCAGTGTCAGTCCGGCGAAGCCCGGCAGCTCGGCTTCCGTCTCGCCAGCGACGCCGAAATACGCACCTTTGGCTACATGCTGCCGTCACCGTCCTCGCGGCACCACGCCTTGATGTTTGGTGACTGGGTGGCGGTCCTTGACTCGCTGCCGCCTGGAGTGTGCTTCAGCCCGTTTACGCGCGAGCTGCGCGTCGTCTTTGAAGTGGACCACGATAGGCACGTGGAGTCGGCTCACCTCACGATCGCAAGAAACAACCGAACGGCTCGGGTCGCGCGGGTCCAGGGCTGGATCACCGCACGCAAGACGATGATGCTCTCCCGCTACGTGACCGAACATATGGGCGAGCGACTGCTATGCGACCTCGTTCCCGGGAACGGGCGGGACACCCTTTGGTTGCCGGGCGCGGATGCCAGCGGCATACGGTGAGTGGCAAAAGCCGGTGGTCGGCCGGAGTGGCGCTCCCGATCAGGCGTCCTGGTGCCTGCCGCTCCGGCCGCATGAGTAGTTCACGAGGCGCAGCACGCCCCGCGCCAGGTAGCTGCCCTCGGGAATGGTGGTGCCCCGGGTGAGCGCCTCCTCCGCGGCCTCCTCGTCGGACGCGGTTTCCACCGAACAGGCCACCATCACGGGTGCGAGAAGAAGCGGCATCACGAGCGCGAGGGAGCGAGAGAGCATGGGAAGATCCTTGGTGGGAGGGAGCCCGGCCTCGAGCAAGTCGCACGCCACCCGCAGGGCCCACGGCGGGCCGGGAAATCCCCGTGAAATTGCGACGTGGAGGGCCCCGTCTGCGATCCCCAGGATCACACCGGAAGTCCCCACGCCCGATACCCGAGACCGCGATCTCCAGGATCGCGCGCAGCCCCGACCCCGGACACCCGCGCGCTGGCCCGGGACACACCATTCTATCGCAAGTGCGCGGCCTTTCGGTTGGCGCAGCGCTTGCTCGATGGGGCCGCGTGGGAAGCTCCATCTCCGTTCGGTTCGATGGCGGGACGCTGTGCGTGGAGGGCGCGCCGGCGGCCATCGATGCGCTGCGGGTGCACGTCGATCTCAAGTGGGATCCGCGGACCCTCGGGTACCGCGCGCCGGCGTACGAGGCCGCGGCCATCGTCGACGCGCGCACGGTAGGGCCGCCGCCTTGGCCTGCGGAAGACGTGCCCGCGGGGGCTTGGCGTGCGCCGGAGCTGCGGCCTTACCAGAGCGATGCGCTCACCGCGTGGCGCGCCTTCGCTGGCCGGGGCGTGGTGGTGCTCCCCACCGGTGCCGGAAAGACCCGCGTGGCATTGGCGGCCCTGCATGCCACCCGCGCACCGGCGCTCATCCTGTGCCCGACCCGCGCGCTCCTCGAGCAGTGGCGTCGGGAGCTCGCGACGTACTTCTCCGGGCCCATCGGCGTGGTGGGCGACGGGCAGATGTCGTTCGGCGCCATCACCATCATGACCTTCGAAAGCGCGTACCGCCGCATGGACACCCTCGGCGATCGCTTTCGCATGCTGGTGGTGGACGAGGTGCACAACTTCGGGGGCGGCGGCCGCAGCGAGTGCCTCGAGATGTGCACGGCGCCGTTTCGACTGGGTCTCACCGCGACCGCGCCACCGGTGGGCAGCGCGGCGCTCGCGCGTCTCGATCGCCTGGTGGGCCCGGTGGTCTGCGACATCGGCCTGGGCGAGCTTCTGGGTACGCATCTCTCGGAGCTGACCATCGTGCGCTTGCCGGTGGAGCTCTCGGCCGAAGAGGCCGAGGAGTACCATCGGGAATACACTCCGTTCACGCGGCTCCGCGCGGATCTCATGAAGAGCGCGCCGGGTGCCGACTGGCAGACGTTGGTGCACGTGCTCTCGAAGAGCGCGGCCGGACGCGATGCTCTCCGCGGGTTCCGTCGTGCGGTGGCCATATCTTCGCTTCCGGCGGCGAAGCGCGCACGGGCGCGAAACCTCCTGGCGCTGCATCGAGGCGACACGTCGCTCCTGTTCACCGCCTCCACCGACGACGCGTACACGGTGGCCAAGGAGAACCTGATCCCGGTCATCACCGCCGAGACCGCGCGGCGCGAGCGCGAGCGCGTGCTTTCGGGCTTTCGTGAGGGCACCTTGCGCTCCCTGGTCTCGGCGCGGGTGCTCAACGAAGGCTTCGACGTCCCGGAGGCGCGCATCGCCATCTTGCTCGGCGCCGCCATGGGTGCGCGCGAGCAGCTGCAACGCATCGGCCGCGTGCTGCGCAAAGCGCCAGACAAGCGCGCGGTGGTCTACGAGCTCTTCACCCGCGGCACCGTCGACGATCGCCGGGCCCAATCCCGAAGGAGGCAACTTGCTACCCGCTGCGCTGCTCTGCGTTGACGTCTCCGCCGGCGAAGCCCGGCCCAAGTACCTGCGGTCCGCCGACGAGGTCTGGGTCGCGCGCGCCCTCTCCGAATACCGCGATCGCGAGGGCATGCCGCGCGGCGATTTCGACGACGCGTGGTCGCAAAAAGTGGAGCCCGCGCTCCTGGCGGCCGGTGCACGCCGGCGGGCCGCCGAAGGCGTCAAGTACATCCTCGACCGTGCCGCGCGAGACCGGATTGCGTCGACGGTTGCGCCCGAGGCTCTGCGCGCAGAGGTGTTCCCGCTGGCCGCCACCGGCCTTCCGCGCGAGGAGGTGCTGGCGAACGTAGCGGAGCGCTTGGGGATGCGCGCCGAGGACGTGGAGACGGGCCTCTTCGCCGATCTGCCGCGGGCTCGCGAGGTGGTGCCGCCGGCAACGCTCGATACTGCCGCGTGCGTGGAGAGCTACAACCTCGCGCTGGTGCAAGGCGTGCTGCTGCGGTCGAGCCTGGTGACGGTGCGTCTTCGAGAGCTGGCGCGCAGCGTCGTGCGCTACGCCAAGCTCCGCGGGCTCCTGGCGATGTTCCATCCGAGCGACGAAGGCCTGCGCATGGAGCTCTCGGGGCCCTTGGCGCTCTTTCACAGCACCCTGAAGTACGGTCACGCGCTGGCGCAGTTTCTCCCGGCGGTGTGCGTCTCCGCCGGCTACCACCTGGAGGCCCGGTGCGCGCTCGCGGAGCGGGAGATCACCGTGGTGGTCACCGCGGGTGACCCCATCCCGCGGGTGCACGCGCTGCCCAAGGAGGTGGATAGCGCCGTGGAGAAGGCGCTCCTGCGCGACTTGCGGCGCATGAAGACCCGGTGGACCGTGGCCCGCGAGACCACCGCCCTCCGCGCCGGCGAGCACCTGTTCTTTCCGGACTTCACGCTCACATCGGGAAATGAGCGGGTCTTCGTGGAGGTCGTTGGATTCTACACGCAAGAGTACTTGCGCCGGAAGCTCGCGGCGGTAGCGTCGGCGGGAGCCGCGAAGCTCGTGCTCTGCGTGAGCGACGCGCTGGAGGTCCCATTCGATGGCGACATCCCCGGTGCTGCGGCATGTTTGCGCTACCACCGTCGGGTCGATGCCGCCGCGTTGGTGGAGATGGTGGAGCGGGTGGGAGCGTAGCGGCGCTCACCAAGACGTCGAGTGCGCCTCCCAAGGTTCTCGACGCCGCGGTGTTTCACCCAGATGCACGCGCGGTCGTGGGGCTCACTCGTCGCCTTTGGAGCTGTGCTCGCCGGTATCGCCGTAGCCGCCATGGCGGTCCCGCCCAGCCAGCTCGCGCCGTGCAGTATGGCCGCGGGAGGCGGGACGGCTCGGGTGCTCCGACGCAACTGGCTCATCGACCTCGACGCGTCCGCCGATCCGCACTGCCGGATGCGGAACGAGGAGACCCAGCAGATTTCGTATGCAACCGTTTCGCGGGCGGTGCTTCGAAGCCGGGGCGCCATCTTCGCAGGCCGCGACTACTGTTCCGCCGGGGCTTTCCTGGTCGGGGACGTGAACGGAGACCGCGTCGACGATGCCGTCGTCGAGGCGGGATGCGGCGACCCCTCCGCCGATCTGTATGCGTTTTGGCCCGTGGTCTTCTTGGGGGATGGGAAGGGGGGCCTGGCGCTCGCGCAAAATGCGACCGCCGAAGTGATGCTGCAGCTCGACGAGCTTTGCGACGGAATCCTTGAGGGCGAGCTACCTCGTCCCGCTGGCGAGGCAGAGCGACGCCGACTGCGCTGGAGACGCGGGCGGCTCGTCCCCGCCGAGGAAGGGGACCGACGTGCCCGGTGACGAATCCGCGGGACCCATCTTGGTCGGCGGACCGTCTCGCAACCTCACGAAACTAGACACATAACACTGTTGTTCTGGCGCCAGAACAACCGGCCGAAACACCCTCCCCGGCGCGGGCTCGGAGCTCTCGTCCGCGGACATGATTCCCCAGCATTCGCGGCTGCGGCAGCCGGCCGAACGGTGCTAGCTTTTTGCCCATGACCGAGCTCGTGCTCAGCTTCGAGGGGCCCCGGAAGCAGGTGCGGCCCGACCGCTGCGAGGCTGCGCCCCTCCTTCGCACTGCGCTCGATCTGATTCGACTGATCGAGCGCATCGGCGAGCACGCGAGCACCACCACCGACGAGCCCGAGTTTGCGGTCACCCTGACGGAGCTGCGGGCCGGGTCCGTGAAGTTCGTGCTCGGCTTCACCTCTCGCCACGGCCCTAGCACCGCGGCCGCAGCGGAGGCGGGTGTTGCGGCGGCCCAGTTGGCGCCCAAGTACCTGGCGAGCCCCAAGGCGGGCCCCGCGGCGGTGCGGAAGCGCGTCGACGCGCTGGCGTCTTCGCTCACCAAGCTCCCAACCTATGTGAAGGCCCACCTGCGCGGCACCGTGGAGGCCGACCTCTCGGCCCTGGTTCAAGCCGAGGTGGAGGGCGCGTTTGCCACCTCGGTGGAGACGTTCCGGGCAACCATCCTCCGCGCCGGCGGCACGCATCCGCGGGTGCAGCTCAAGTTCGACGGACGAACGTTCACCTTCGACGCGCCACAAGAGATCGCGAAGCAGGCGGGGGCAACCCTATACGCCGAGGCCGATGTCATGGCGCTTCTCCAGCGCGACGCCGACCAGGCCATCCTTCACGGCGTGATTCAAACGCTGCGGGTGCTCGAACCGGGAGATCCCGTGGACGCCATCGACCAGTGGTACGAGGCGTCCGGCAAACCCTGGGCGAAGGTGAAAGACATCGAGAAGGCGCTGGGGCGGAGGAAGCTCGCATGAAGAAGGCGCCCGCCCTGCCCGCTCGCATGGTCTTCGACTCGGTCGTGACGATCCTGGCGTTGGAGCACAAGAACCCAACGCGGAAGGGCGATCCACGAGTTGCGGACGCGCGCCAAGTTTGGGTGCGCGCCCTTCGAGAATCGCGAATCCTTCTCAGCCCCCTCGTGGTTCTCGAGTTCCTCGGCGGCGCCAAGCCCGGAAAGCCGTTTCCGCTCGTATCGGGGATCGAGCACGTGGGCATTACCTACCAGATGGCCGAAGCCATGGTCCAATGGGCGAGCCCGCCGCGATCAAGAAGGTCGTGAAGGAATCGGCCAAGACCACTCGCGACGTGGTGAAGTACGACGCTCTCATCGTCGCAGCGGCAAAGTTCTACGGAGCCGACGTCATCGTCACGTACGACGCCGACATCACCAAGCTCGGCAAGCTGGCGAAGGTCAAGGTGTGCACGCCGGGTGATCTCCTCAAGGGCACCACGCGGCCGCTCTTTCCCGACCACGCGTAGCGCGGCGGTCGGGCGCCAGACCAATAGTGTTGTGTCTCCGCTCCGCGGGGCTGTGGGGCTATGAGCCGCTGCGACGACCAAGGTTCAACGCGCTCGGGTTCCAGCCAGAGCGGACGATCGGCACGGGGCACGAAGGCCGTGAGCCGAGCTCGGGCCGCAGGTGACAGAACCTGACTCCTCGCCGCCACTTCACCGACGGTAGCCAACACGTACGAGCAGGTCGATGTCTTGCGCGTGCTTCCACAGCGCGCTGAGAAACCGTCGCCAGAGTGCCTCATCAAGGGGGAACGGCACGCCGGCTAGAAGACCGGGCACGAGTGGACTGAGTGTCGGCACCTCCCTGGACGAAACCACCCCTCCAGCGTGGACCACAATGTTGCGCACGAGAAAGGATGCGGTCAGATCGCCAACGACGAGTTCGTGCTCTGACCCCAAGCTGACGATGTCAAGCTGTAGCGCTTCGTCGATCTCCACGGCGCGGCGCTCATAGCGTCCGTCGATGACGTTTTTGGCATACTTCTCGAGGGGTTTCTCGGGCTTGAGGGTCGGCCGGGTGGGCAATTCCCGAATCAGGGTCTGCAGAAGGAATTCCTCGTAGAACGTCACGGCATCGACCAGAGAGAAGTAGCGAAGCCGTAGCGGCTGTTCGGCGAGCAGGCGGTCGAACTCGGGGAGGTTGAGGTTCAAATGGGCCGCGATTGATCCTTCGATGAAGTCGCGGGGCTCGGTTGCAGAAGCAGGACGCAAGCGCTGGAGCGCGTCGAAGCCAGCAAGGGTTGCCCAGTAGAAGTAGTTGATCGCGGAAATCGACTTCCAAAAGGTGTCAAGCGCGCCTGTCACTGGCGGTCGGTCGGTCGCCTCCGGCAGGCGGGATCTCAGACGCGTTTGGGTGGGTTTCACGGGATGACGCTAGACGCTACGCCGGATGATCACGCACTTCAAGCGCCCCATTAAGCTCGCGGAAGAATCGCGTGCGGCACGCACTCGCCTCGGCGACTACGGATCTCCCGTCATCAAACGGACGGTGCTCCTTCCTGGCGTCAACGACTCCGCGGAGGTGCTCGAGTCGCTCTTGCGCGAGCTCAGGCGCAAGCTCCACGCGGACCCCGTCCGCGGGGCCGCCCAGCTTCGAGCGCCCCACCTGCAAGGGCCGCCGCAACCTCCAGCGCCTCACCGCGCGCAATGCCGAACACGCGGGCCTCGTCCGCACGGCTCGTGCGCCCCGCGGCCTCGGCAACGTTGAGGCACACGCTCTTCGCCGCCCGAAGCGCCTAATCCCGCAACTTCGCGTCGCGCACGTTCGCATCGCGGACGACGGCAAGGAGCTCCAGCGCGACCTGATAGGCCACGAGCCGGTGGTGCGGAAGCGGGAGGGCGTGGGGGCTCGGTTGTTCATGCCCCCTTCGCGCAGACAGAGCCCACGCGGCATGCCCCACGGAGCTGGCAGGCTCCCTGAGGCAGGAACGACCGAGCGCCCCACGCCACGTGGAGCGCCATCTCGGGGGCCACGGAGGCGCGCCCGGTTCTGGCGCCAGAGCTGGATGTTTGAGCGAATGGTTTCGGTGCGTTTCAGACCGGAGCGACGACCAAGATCCCCGACCGGGATGCCTCTATGGAACAGGTCACGGTGCGTCCAAGTCCCAGGGTCTACCGAGAGATTCCGGGGACAGTGTCCCCAGCATTCGCGCCTGCAGCCGCCCGCCGAACGGTGCTAGCTTTTGCCCATGAACGAGCTCGTGCTCAGCTTCGTGGGCCCCCGGAAGCAGCTGCGGCCCGACCGATGCGAGGCCGCGCCTCTCCTTGGCACTGCGCTCGATCTGATTCGACTGATCGAGCGCATCGGCGAGCACGCGAGCACTACCGCCGACGAGCCCGAGTTTGCGGTCACCCTGACGGAGCTGCGGGCCAACCGCCCAACGCCTCCCACTTCCGCACCCTCGCCTCGTGGCCCGTCGGTTCGCGCTCGAGCTGCTTCCCGTCGTCCCCGACGTGAACGTGCGCGACGCGGAGTTGCGCAATCGCACTCCCGCCTCGGGCGATCAGACGCGTTAGCGAGAGCGGAGTAGACAACCATGAGCATCACACTTGACCAACTTCGGAAACACCTAAAGCCAGAGCCAGACCTTTGCGGATTCGATAAATGCCATTTCGAGGTCCGACTACTGACGGTTGCGGACGCGGTGGGTTGCCTAACACTTTGGTCCGCCGGGACTGAAACCTTCTCGGAATGGGCGGCGCGATGGGCGAGCATGGCAATAGTCGATCCGACTCGAAGCAAGGTGGAAGGGTATGTCAACGACTTTCGGAACGGACCAGTTATGCTAGTTGCGTTTCCACTCGACACTCTCGGCAGGGTCTGGCCGGGCGCCTACGCAGGAAAGTCCGGAACGGACCTCGTGATTTTTGACGGGAATCATCGAACGGCCGCGCTTGCGGTGAGGAGCGCCCAGGGACAACGTGACGACCACCCCGTCGTTGTATTTTCTGGGTCTTAGGTCCGGGGCCTCGTGAGCGTTTCGCGGGCGGGCGTGGCCGGGCTCCGCCCACGGGGGCCTGGCCTCGCGCCCGAGCCCTCACCACACCAGCTCGGTGCCCAAGGTCCGTAGGCGCTCTCGTCGGTCCTCGTAGTCGGGCATGATGCGGCCCAAGGCCGCCCAGAACTCGGCGCCGTGGTGCTCGTGGCGAATGTGGGTGATCTCGTGCGCCAGCACGTAGTCCACCAGGCTGCGGGGCGCCTGAATGATCCGCCAATTGAACCGCAGCACGCCACCCTTCGAGCAGCTACCCCAGCGCTTGGCCTGGTCGGCGACGATCACATCGTGAAAGTCGACCTGGGCGCGCTCCGCCCAAGCGGCGGCCCAAGGGCGAAGTCGCTCCCGGGCGCGCGCCACGTACCAGTCGATGAGCGCGGCGCGGGCGTAGGCAGTCTGGTGAGCGCCATCAAGGTCGAGTGGAACGGGCAGCTCGAGCCAGCCGCCGCGGAGCGCGATGCCCCGGACGGGATCCCCTTGGAGCAGCCGCAGCCGGTACTGTCGGCCGAGATAGCGGAAGCCCTCGCCGCTGACGAGCTCACGCGCGCGCGGCGGCGGCACGGTGCTTCGTCGACGAAGCCGATCGACGATCCACTTGGCCTTCTGGCGAACCACACCGTCGAGCCGCGCCAGTGAAACCGTTCTTGGCGCCGTGAGCACGACGGCCCCGGATGGCTGCACCGCAATGCCGACCGTTCCGCGCCGCTCACTGCGGCGAACCACGTACGGAATTTCGGTTCCACCCCAGCGGACTTCGGAGCGCTCGATCATCGGCCACGCCGGCGCTTCATGAGGTCCACGATGCTTTCGGCCATGATCTCGCGCTTGGCCTCCGGCACGCTGGCAGCCTTGAGCTGACGCTTGATGAGCCGACGCATCTCGCGAAGCACATCCTCCTTGGTCGCCCAGTCCACAATGCCTACCTGGGGCTCGAGCTGCTCCTCCAGAATTTCCGCCAGCTCCTTCTTGGCCTCGTCGACCTTCGCGCCGTACGTGGCGCCTCGAGGCTCGGCGAGGATAGCCGGCGCAGGGTCAGCAATGAGGCCGTAGATGGCGAAGCTCGTCTCGGTCATTCCGGCGCTTTCCGCGACCTGATTGTGGCCGCGCAGCTCCGTGCGGAGCGCCTCGAAGAGCTTGAGCTGCTGGGCCGCGTCGATGCGCTTCGCCTTTCGGTCCTCGATCAGCTTCTCGAGGCGTTCCCGCAGCGAGGAGTAGAACGCGGGATCCTCCTCGAGCTTCACGTGAATCTCGTTCTTGATGGCGTGCTCCATCTCGCTGGCGCGCGCATCCTCGCTGCGGAGGGCCTTGAGCTTCTCTTCGAACTCCGGCGTGAACAGCGAAACCTGTTTCACCAGGATCTGAATGCCTTCGGCGATGACGGCCTCTTCGATGAGCTCACGAACCTTCGCGCCGCAGTCGGAGATGTCGAGCTTGTCGTCCCGGTACTTCGCGCCCGCGGTGGAGCGAATCTTCCCTAGCCACCGGGCGTCGGCCACGTAGGGCAGCGCGCAGGGATCGGGCAGCATCATGTTCAGCGACTCGGAGAACCGTCGAAACACCTCGTCGAACTCTGCGCGCACGTCCTCCGCTTCGAGCACCGCCACGCAGGCTTCGAGATCGTCCTTGTCCTTCACCCGCACGAAGAAGCGGAGCGTGGCTGCGTGCCGCGCTTGGAGGCGCGGAAGCTCCTCACCCTTGGGCGTCAGCGCGCCTCGCACGTCGCTGGGCGCGAAGATGGCGAGCGCCTCCTGAAGCGCCTCGGAGACACCCCAGTAGTCGACGATGAGCCCATAGGTCTTCTTGTCGTCGTAGACGCGGTTCACGCGGGCTATGGCTTGGAGCAGCGTGTGCTCGCGGAGCGGCGCGTCCAGGTACATCACCTGCTCGACCGGCGCGTCGAAGCCGGTGAGGAGCATGTCGCACACCACCAGGATCGCGAGCGGATCGCTCGGCTTGCAGAACCGCGCAATCAGGTCTTTCCGCTGCTCCTCCGAGGTGTGGTGGCGAACGAGGCCCTCGTCGTCCTTGTTCGAGCCGGAGATGATCACCGCCGACTGCGGACCATTGAGGCGGTCCAGTGTGTCCTTGTACAGCGTCGCCGTCTCGCGGTTCACCGCGACAATTTGCGCCTTGAAGCCGTCGGGTTGGATGAACTTGGTAAAGTGGTCGATGAGATCGAGGCAGATGGCCTCGATGCGCTTCGGCGCCCCGGCCACCGAGGCTTCCCGGCCGTACTTCTTCTTGATGGCCTCGCGCTCTTCGTCGGTGCGGTCGGCGAACACCCGGTCGAAGATGGCGTCGAGGGTGTTGCCGATGATGCGAAGGTCGGCCAGCCGGCCCTCGTAGAAGATCGGCACCGTGGCGCCGTCGAGCACGGCCTGCTCGATGGTGTACGTGTCGATGTATGTGCCGAAGGTCTGGAGGGTCGACCGGTCCTTCTTGTCGATGGGCGTGCCGGAGAACCCGAAGAAGCACGCGTTCGGAAGGCCCTTGCGCAAGTTGGCGGCGAGACTGCCGTACTGGCTTCGATGCGCCTCGTCGGCAAGCACGAAGATGTTCGTGGCCGCGGACAGCAGCGGAAACTCCTCGCGGTTGCGGCGCGTACCACCCTCGCCGCGACCCTCGATCTCTTGAAACTTCTGAACCGTGGTGAGGATGGTCTTCCCCGGCGGGCCCGCGAGCAGCTCCCGCAGGTGACGAACGCTCTGCGCCTGGTCCGGGTTCGGAAAGCCACACGCCACGAAGGTCTTCGCAATCTGCTCGTCGAGATCCTTGCGGTCGGTCACGATCACCAGCGTGGGGTTCTCGTGCACCACGTCGCGCCGAAGCTTCAGCGCGAGCCACAGCATGGTGAGGCTCTTCCCCGAGCCCTGCGTGTGCCACACGACGCCGCCTCGCCCGAGGGGCGTCTGCGCCGTACGCGCCCGGGTGATGGCCTTGTCCACAGCGACGAACTGCTGGTACCGGCACAGCTTGCGAACCGTGCGTCCGGTCTTCGCGTCGCGTTCGAAGACCACGAAGTTCCTTACGAGATCGAGAAACGTCGCGGGAGCGAGCATGCCCTCGAAGAGAACCTCCTGGGCATTCGGCTTGCGCCCCAGCTCGCGCTCGAGATCATCCTCGCTCCGCGGATGCGGCTTCTTCCACTCCACGAAGAACCGATACGGCGTGAGCACTGTGCCGTAGCACGCGGCCTGGCCGCACGTGGCGACGAGCACCTGAATGGTCTCGAACAGCTTGGGCGTCCCCAGCTCCCGATACCGCTCCTCCATCTCCTGGTATCGGGAGAACTGGTCGATGGCCTCGAGCTTCCAGGCCTCGCCGAGGGTCGGGCTCTTGCACTCGATGATTCCCATCGGAATGCCGTTCACGAACAGCATCACGTCGGTGCGGATATTCTTCCGCGAGCCGTGAACCCTGAACTGCCGCGTGACGACGAAGTCGTTCGCCGCCGCGTCTTCGAAGTCGAAGAACCGCACCGGGTGGCTCTTCTTGCCGTCGCCCAGGTCCTGCTCCAGGGCGATGCCATACGTCAGCGTCGTGTGGAGCTTCTCGCTGGCCTCGAGAAGGTTCGTGACCTGCACGCCGGTGACCGCGCGAACCGCCTTGTGAATGTTGTCGTCAGAGATCCACGGGTTCAGCTTCTTGATCGACGCCACAAGTCGCGGAACGAGCACCACCTGCTTCAGCGACTCGCGCTCACCGTCGAGCACCTCGGCGCGCACGTACGTCCACCCGAGTCGCTCCAGGTGTGCGATCGCGGGATTCTCGGAGAGGCTCTCCTCGTTCCAGCCTCGGCCGGCGGTCATTTCTGCCCCACCC
>JABFRG010000517.1 GCA_013141295.1 Polyangiaceae bacterium | reverse complement strand
CCATCGAGAGTGACCGCATCCGCCGCATCGATGGCGGTGACGGTCGTTTTGTCAGAGGTCGCGCGGGCGTCGAGGAGAGACAGCGTGTGCATGCGCCATCGGCGAGCAACGACCGTACCACGCGAGAATTTGCGGTCTCGTGGACGCTCGTGCGATCACCGCCGGCAGCGCGTTGCCACCATCGGCAGCAGGTTGCAGATGGGGGGTCACTTGATGGTGTAGTCGAGCGTCAGCGGCTGGCCCCGTCGGTTCACCTGGATCGCCAGCGCATCGGCGGTGCGGAGTCGCGCGTAGGCCTCGAGGGCCTTCTCGGGGTTGCTCATGTCGAATCCGTTGATGGTCTGGAGCCGATCGCCGCTTTCCATTCCCAACACACCCAGGAGCGTGTCCGGCCGAATGCCGAGGAGCTGAATGCCGCCGTCCTTTCCCGGCGCGATGCGCACCGTGCGCATGAGGTCCGCCTGATTCTCCAGGATCTTGTCCACCGTCGCGCGGTCGATGTCGTACGCCGTGGCGCTCCGCTTCTGGATGCCACTCCGGATGGTGGCGTCGAGGCCTCCGCCGGCGCCCGGTGCGGACGCCGGGGGCGCGGCGACGACCGGGGGCGCCGCCTTGCGATCCTTGAAGAGCTCCGCCTGACAGAGCCCGCGGTCCGCGGAGAGCCAGACGCGATCCCAGCCCACCATCTCGACCTTCTTGCCGCCGACCTCCTGTCCCCGCCGACGAAGCTGCGCTTTCGGATCGGCACCGGCCTGGATGGCCGCCAACGAGGCATCGGGGTCCGAGGAGGCGGTGATCACGAGCACCTTGACGTCGTCGCAGGGCGGAGCCGTCCGTGGGTCGGCGTCGTCCGCGCGTGCCACGCCCTCTGCCGCCTGTGCCGGTCTCAGGAACGGCATCGTGTGATCGAAGGGGTTGCGCGCGAGGAGACCGTCGGCCGAGGTCGCGTGGTCGGAAGAAGGCGCGGGGGGAAGCGGCGTCACGAAGACCGGCGACGCCGATAGCGCCGTCTCGTCCGCCGCCAGCGCGATCGCGAGCGCCGCCGAGAAGACGCGAGCGGTGAAGAAGGCACACGCCCCGACGAGCGCGAGCATCGCCACCCAGAAGTGCTTTTTGAGGATGCGGGACATGGAGACCTCTCGATCGATCCTTCAAGCGAGCCGTGTGCCATCCCTGCGAGCCGCGTATTTCCCGTGAATCGGGTCACTACGCCCGTGCATCGCGACACGTTGGCGAGCCCGCACTGGTTCCGCGGACCGAGCGTGACAGGCTGACAACGGCCGTGCGCGCGAGACGCACCGCAGGATCTGCAGGGCACTGCAGCGGGTGCCGGGCACGGGGGCGCGGTGTGCGGGGAAGTCGATCGGCGCGCTCCTTGCAGCTCTGCGTGCATGACCCAGAACCACGTCGATGAGCAGGTCCTTCTGGAACGCGTCGCTGCGCGCATGGGCGGTGGCGCAGTTCGCGACGCACGACGTGCGGTGTTCGACACCGTGGGTGCGCTCGCCGAAGGGCTGCAGCTCCGCGAGCGCGATCTGCTACTCGCCGCGCTGGGGCCATCGTTCGCGACGGTGCTGCATGCGGCGCCCTACCGAGGCCTCGTCGAGGCCGAGGCGTTCTTCGACCGCGTGGAGCGCCGGGAGCACGTGGGCGGAGGCTTTGCGCGAGAGCACGCCGAGGTGGTGCTGGTGGAGCTGGGCGAACTTCTCCCCGCGGAGACCCGGGCGCACCTCGCGCGGGAGCTTCCGCCCAGTGTGGCGATCCTGCTGGCGCGCCCCGAGTATGGCGCCCCGCCCGCGCACGAGCGTCCCGTTCCGCCGGAGCTCGCCCACACGCTCGCGACCGGCAAACCCGGGAGCGCGCATCCCATCGCCACCGACGCGCCCCCCGGAGCCCAGGCCCACTCCGTGGTGCGCGAGGACAACCCCCACGGCGAGACCAAGGTGTCGAGCGCCGAGGGTTTGACCCAGGAGCGCGAAGGCGAAACGCTCGCCACGGGCCACCCGCGCTAGCAATCATACCGACTCAGCCGACTGCGATGGATGCGGTATCCGAGAAGGCGCCGCGGTTGCCCGCGAGATCGTAGGGCCGAAGCGCATAGCGATAGGAGTGACCCTCGAGCACTCGCACGTCCTCGAAACGCGCGGTGCCGGCGCGAACGCTGGCGTAGTGCGCGAGTGGAGCTCCGCCCTGGGCGCGGAAGACCTGGTAGCCGTAGAGGCCCTCCGGGTCTTCGGCCTTGCGCCACTGGAGCAGCACGCGACCTTGCGTGTATTCCGCACGCAATGCGGCTCCCTCCGCGGGCCAGGTGGGTGGCGTCGTGTCGGAGCTCTCCGGTGCCTGTCCGCTCTTCTTGGGCCACAGCGTGCAGTCGACCCGACGAAAGCTCTCGTCGAGGGCCTTGCACACGTTGCCGTAGAGGCAGCGCACCACGCGGTCTTCTTCACCCCGGCGCCACTTCTTGGGAATGTCCGGATCCGCCAGGAGGGCCCGGGCCATGCCCACCAGATCGCCCTTCCCTTCGCGGATCACGCCCTCGGCCATGGCGAGCGATGCGATCTTGCCGGCGGCGATGACCGGAACCTCGAGGCCGGCCGCGCGCAGGGCCGCACGCACCGCCTCCGGAATGAACAGGTTCGCGCCATCCGGATACTGGCTGCCGGGCATGCAGCGATCGCCGGAGTAGCCGGTGTACGGATACAGCGGCTCGCCGGGCACGTGACGGGCGTCTTCGAACTTGCCCCCGGCGGACAGCGAGATCCAGTCCACCCCGGCCTGCGCGAGGCGCACCGCGATGAGGGTGGAGTCCACCGTGGTGTAGCCATTCTTGATGAACTCGTCGCCCACGAAGCGCACGCCCACCGGAAAGTCTCCGCCCACCGCGGACCGCACCGCCGCCACCACCCGCAGCGGAAGCCGCAGGCGGTTCTCCAGCGTGCCACCATACGCGTCACGGCGCGGATTCAGTCGCGAGAGGAACGACGAGAGCGTGTAGGCGTGGGCCATGTGCAGCTCGACGCCGTCGAAGCCGCACTCGCGGGCCCGGAGCGCCGCTGCGGCATATGCCGCCACGATGCCGTCGATCTCCTCGAGCGAGAGCATGTCGATGGTCTGCCGCCAGCCGGAGCGCGCGATCTTCAAGAAATGGATGATCTGCGGAACCACCTTGCCGGGGCCCGCGTCGTGACAGCGCACCGCGAGATCGGTGAGCCCTTCCTTGAACGCGTCCGACGAGATGCGGAGCAGCGGACCGCTCTTGGCATCGTGCACCGCCATGGCCTCCACCACCAGGAGCCCGGTCTCGCCCTTGGCGAAGCGCACGTAGCGGGCCCGAATGTCGTCGTTGACGAGGCCGTCCTCGCCGGAGAGCCGCGTCACCATGGCCGGAAGCACGACGCGGTTGGGCAGCGTCATGCGGCGAATCGTCAGTGGGGTGAAGACAGCGGAAGTCACGCGCCGGTGGCAGCGGCCGCCACCAGGGCGCCGCCGATGATGAGCTGTTGGATCTCGGTGGTGCCCTCGTAGATGCGCAAGGGCCGGATCTCGCGGTACAGCGACTCCAGCACCTCGCCCACGCGCACGCCCCGGCCGCCAAACAGCTGCAGGGCCGAGTCGATCACCTGCTGGGCATTCTCGGTTGCCACCAGCTTGGCCATCGCAGCCTCCTTGGTGATGGCCTTGCCCTGGTCGCGAAGCCAGGCGGCGCGGTAGACCAGCAAGGCAGCGCTGTCGATCTTGCAGGCCATGTCGGCCAGCTTGGCCTGGGCCAGCGGCAGGTCGGCCAAATGAGCGCCAAACATCGGCCGGCTCTTGGCCTGCGCCAGCCCTTCCTGCAGCGCACGGCGGCCAAAGCCCAGGGCCGCTGCCGCCACCGAGGTGCGAAACACATCAAGCGTGCGCATCGCGATCTTGAAACCCTCGCCTGTAGCGCCGATGCGCTGCGACTTCGGCACGCGGCAGCCGCGGAAATGCAGGGTGGCCAGCGGATGCGGCGCCATCACGTCGATGCGCTCGGCAATCTCCAGGCCCGGCGAATCGGCATCGACGATGAAGGCCGAGATGCCGCGCGAACCCGGCTGCTCGCCGGTGCGAGCAAACAC
>JABFRG010000964.1 GCA_013141295.1 Polyangiaceae bacterium | reverse complement strand
CAGCAGATCGTCGGTGAGGGGACCCAGAACCGGGTCCACCACGGAGACTTTGGGAGGCATCGGCGGCGGAGCATAGCGCGGAATCGGTGCGAAGTTTCTGCCGGGCGCCTAAGGGCCCGCGCGCAATTAATCTGTTCGGATCGGCGTCGAGGCGCGCCGACCTCCGAGGCGCGAAATCGAGGGGATACTGCTGCTATCTCGAGATTTCGCAACGATGGAGGCGGCGATGGATCGGCGTCGAAACGGATAGATTAATTGCGCGCGGGCCCTAAGCTCGAGCGCATGTTCGACTTCTGGAAAAAAAGGCGCCGCGCCGAGCTCCGCGAGAAGCCGTTCTCGCCCGAGCTGTGGGCGCTGGTCACGGAGAACGTGCCCTACGTCCGCGGGCTGTCGGCGGAAGACACCGCGGAGCTCCAGGGGCTGGTGCAGGTGTTCCTGGCCGAAAAGTCCTTCGAGGGTTGCGGGGGGCTCGTGGTGGACGACGAGATGCGCGTCACCATCGCAGCGCAGGCCTGCCTGCTGTTGCTGCACCGCAAGACGGACCTCTACCCCGACCTCGACACCATCCTGGTGTACCCGCATGCCTACCGCGCCACCGGCCAGCATCGTGACGGCGCTTTGGTGCTCGAGTCCGACGAGGTGCGCCTCGGCGAGTCGTGGAGCCGCGGCTCGGTGATCCTCGCCTGGGATCACGTGCTTCGCGGCGCGCACTTCATGGGCGACGGGCACAACGTCGTGCTGCACGAGTTCGCCCACCAGCTCGACGCCGAGGACGGCGCCGTCGATGGGGCGCCCGATCTCGGCTCCCGGGCCCGGTACTCGCGCTGGGCCGAGGTGCTGGGGACCGAGTTCGCGGAGCTCACCGACGAGATCCATCGCGGCAAGCCCTCCGACATCGACGCCTATGCGGCCACCAGCCCTCCGGAGTTCTTCGCGGTGGCCACCGAGATGTTCTTCGAACGGCCCGGTTCGCTCAAGAAGCGACATCCCGAGCTCTACGAGCAGCTCGTGGCCTTCTACGTTCAGGACCCGGTAGCGGTGGCCGAACGAGCGGGCTTCCTGCCGCGCGCCAAATAGAGCTGGCCGCCGTGGTCCGGCAGCGAGGGAAGCTCGCATCGGCTGTAGTCCTCGGCCACGTTCTCGAGCGGCTCCCAGAAGCGTCGGCGAATGTCGGCGCGCGCCACGGCATTCACCATGTGCCCTTGCACGCCGGGCGCAGCCGAGTACACGTCGACCACCACGCATCGGCCGCCGGGAACCAGGAGGTCCCAGGCGCGGCGAAAGGCGTTCTCCCAGTCGGGAAAGGCCGACATGCCCAGAAAGACGTGCAGGGCGTCGACCCGAGGGGCCACCGTCTCGAGGGTCGCGCGCTCCAGCGACAATACGTCGGCTTGCATCGCTTGCACGTGCGTCCAGCCGTTTCGCGCAATGCGCTCCTTGGCGCGGCGTAGCATCCCGTCGCTCAGGTCGACGCCCACCAGGTGTCCCCCATCGGCGAGCGCCGGTGCCAGCACGTCGAAGCTTTGCCCGGTGCCACACGGCAAATCGAGCACCGTGTCCTTCGGCCGCGGATCGAGGGCGAGGCATGCCTCGCGCCGGGCATCTATGTAGAGGCTCGTCAGCGTTTGATCGTAGAAGCACGAGAAGACGTCGTACCAGCCCATCTGCGGACGGCAGTAGAGGCTCGGCACGTCCGAGTCAATACCGCCGACGACCGCGCCCATCGAAGGTGAGGGTAGGTTGTCCTACATGCGCGGTGGCGGATCCGCGTCGCCTGCGGCGCGAATCTCTCCCGTCGCTCCGGGGGCGCGAACCTCGTCGGTGGGGCCGGACTCGAGTGGCGGACGGCCGTGGCGCATCCGGAGCGCGTTGGCCTCCTTGAGGATCCACGGTCGCGAGAAGGCGGCGGTCAGCACGCGCTTGCGGAGCGGCGACTCGAACGACGCGATGCCCAGCACGATGAATACGATGCCCGGCCCGGGCAGAAACAGCAGTGCGACGCCCACCAGCACCACCAGCACGCCCAGGATGGTGCGGACGACGCGCCGCTTGCGAGAGGGCGTGCGCCACAAGAAGTCGGCCGGCGCGCGGATGAGCATGCGGCGGGCGAGGAGGGTGCCGCCCACGAAGAGGACGATGCTCACCGCCCCGGAGACGAGCCAGAAGCGCCAGTGGTGGCTCACGTGCCGTCCAGCGTTTCGCGGAAGCGCAACAGATCGAGGAGCTCCTCCGGCGCCAGCGGGGTGGTGGTGGACTTTCCGTCGAGCACCGATGCCACCAGATCGCGTTTGCGCGCATGGAGCGAAAGGATGCCTTCCTCGATGGTGCCGCGGGCCACGATGCGATACGCCGTCACCGCGCGATCCTGGCCCATGCGGTGGGCGCGGGCGTTGGCCTGCTCCTCCACCGCCGGGTTCCACCACGGGTCGAGGTGCACCACGTAGCTGGCGCGGGTGAGGTTCAAGCCGGTGCCGCCGGCGGTGAGGGAGATGCAGAATACATCGAACGCGCCGGCCTGGAAGGCGTCGACCAGCCGTCGCCGTTCCCCGAGCGGCGTCGCCCCGTCGAGGTACCCCACCCGGAGGCCCGCGTGCTCGAGGTCGATGCGGGCGCGCCCCAGGAGCGTGGTGAACTGGCTGAAGATCAGCGCTGCGGCGCGCTGGTCGCGGAGCTCGAGGCAGAGCGTCCGGAGGCGCTTCAACTTGGACGACTCGCCGGTGAACGAGGCATCGACCAGACCCGGATGGCAAGCCAGCTGCCGCAGCCGGGTGAGCGCGGCGAGGATCTGGATCTTCTGCTGGGCGCTGGTGACCCGGCGATCCTTCTTGGAGAACTGCATCTCGCAGGCGTGGCGGAAGTTCTCGTAGCGCCGCGTCTCCTCCGCATCGAGGTCGACGTACTC
The DNA here is from genome assembly GCA_013141295.1 of Polyangiaceae bacterium. GTDB lineage: Bacteria > Myxococcota_A > Polyangia > Polyangiales > Polyangiaceae > JABFRG01. The sequence continues at coordinate 1,199 of JABFRG010000964.1, read as the reverse complement.
CACGATGTCCTGCCGCGGCGGCAGCTCCGCCAGCACCTCGGCCCGGGTGCGCCGCAGCAAGAACGGGCGCAAGAGGAGGTTCAGCGCGCCCAGCGACGGCGCGCTGTCGTGGCCCTCTATCGTCTGGCGGAAGCGCGCGCGAAAGCTCGGCTCGCTCCCCAGGAGGCCCGGGAACACCAGGTTCACCACGCTCCAGAGCTCGCCCAGGTGGTTCTCCATCGGGGTTCCGCTGAGGGCGATGGTGAAGTCTCGCGAGAGATCGCGAATGGCGGTGCTGCGCTTGGCCAGGTGGTTCTTCAGGTACTGAACCTCGTCGAGCACCAAGGTGGGCCACTGCCGCGCGAAGCTCTTGGCGCGCTTTTGCACGAGACCGTAGGAGACCACCACCACGTCGCCGGCGCCGAGCTCGGGAATCGCCAGCTCGCGGTCTTCGTTGAACCAATGCACCCGCAGGCTGGGCGCAAAGCGCGAGAGCTCGGCCTTCCAGTTGAACGAGACCGAGGCCGGCGCCACCACCAGCGCCGGCCCCAGCTTCTTTCGCGCCAGCAGGACCGCTGCAGTCTGCACGGTCTTCCCGAGCCCCATGTCGTCGGCGAGCACGCACCCCGGGGCCCAGGTGGCCAGGCTCTGCATCCACCCCACGCCGTCGCGCTGGTAGTCGCGGAGCTCGCCGCGCTCGATCTTGGCCGGGGTCCGCACCCGCTTGCGCTTGCCGAAGCGCGCCTCGATGGCATCGAGGTCGACGCCTCCCTCGAGCGCGCCGAAGTAGGCCCGCGCCGCCACCAGCGCCGACCCGAAGCCTTCGTGCAGCCGAATCGGCGCGCCCTCTTCTCCGGGCTCGTCGTCTTCCACTGCCGCGAAGGCCATGGGCAGGAGCGCTTCGCGGACCTCGCTGGTGAGCTCCAGGTATCGCGAATCGCCCATCGGCACGTAGCGCTGGGCGTCGCGAATGGCCTGCAGGATGTCGCCGAGCGGCACCTTGGTGCGGGAGCCAGCGGCGCCCACCGAGGCCCGGAGCGCGAACCATTGCTGCGAGCGGTCGACCGAGAGCTGCGCTTCGGCACGCTCCCACTTGACGGTGGTCGGGCGCATGCCGCTGCGCATCTCGATGCGGATCTCGAGGGGATTGGCGTCGGCGAAGTCGAGGAGTGCCAGCGTCGCTTCGAGCCCCACGGTGGTGCCGGTGGCGCCCCCGGTGG
>JABFRG010000342.1 GCA_013141295.1 Polyangiaceae bacterium | reverse complement strand
AGCAGGTCCCGATAGGCAGGCTCGCGTCACGGACGCCCGCGACGCGAGCCTGCCTATCGGGACCTGCTAAGCTTCGAGCATGCGCGCTTTCTTCGCTCTCTCGTGCGTGGTCGTGGTGGGGTGCAGCTCGTCCGGCGCGACGCCGACTCGCGACGCATCGGTGACCGACGACGGCAGCGTGCCCACCGATGCCGGCATCGCGGACCGCGCGGTACCGACGTCGGATGCAGGGCTCCCCGGCGTGTGCCCGGACCCGGCGCTCGACTTCTGCGACGATTTCCAGAGCGGCGCGCTCTCGAGCGAATGGACGACGGGCGCCACCGGCAGCGGGCTCCTGAAGGTGACGGCCGCCGAGGATCCCAAGGCTCCACTGGCCCTCTCGGTGCGCGCGGTGGGTGGCTCCGCGTCGGTGCGCCACACGTTGGTTCCCACGAAGCTCGCCACGCTGGTGTTCTTCGCGCGGGTCGAGACCATGACCGCAGAGGCGACGCTGGTGCGCCTCGACCTCCGCGCGGGCTCCCACGAGGACGTGGTCCTCGGGCCGTTTCCCAACACCAACCGGGTCGCTGTGTACCTCGACCACATTCCCGACGCGGGCGAGAAGGTGCGCACCGAGGTGGCGAACTTTCCCCTCGATCGTTACGCCCGGTTCGACCTGACGTTGCCCGCGGCGGGCGGCGCGATTCAGCCGTTGCACCTCCTGGTGAATGGCGACATCCGCGCGTACTCGCTGCCGATTCCGGACCCGAGCACGACGCCGGGCTTCACGCTGGGCGCCACCGCCAACAGCGGCGACGCGGTGCTGTGGGTCGATAACGTCATGCTGACGAACCGCTGAATGTCCGCTAGATCAGGGGCGTGACCAAGCCCAAGCCCCAGATCCGTCCCGCCGCGGGCCCTCGCATGGTCGACCGCACCACGGTCCGGCTCATCGCCACCAAGCGGCTTGCCACCGGCATCGTGAGCCTCTGTGCAGGTGTGGTGGGCCTGGGTCTGTTCTTCGGAAAAGCCCACGCCAACACCACCAACGCCACGCTGCTCTTCGTGCTGTTTCTGTTCATCACGTTCGGCGGTGGTGCGAGGTCGCTCCGCGACGGGCTTCGGCTACGCCGCGAGCTGATGCGCCGCTGAGGGTTGGGCGCAGCTTCGCCACGATGGGGCGAACGTGCACGCGCGATGGGCGGACGAAATGCGGTTCTGCGCGGACAACGTGCGCGCGAGCGTCTTGGCACGCGCGTCGCTTCAGGGCGCGTTACCATGAACATCGACAACATCCTCGACTCCGCCAACGACCTCATCAACCACGCCGGCCCCGCGGTGAAGAGCACCGCCAAGGACGCGCTCCACACGGTGGAGACCACCGCCGACCATGCCAAGGACGCAGTGGTTCACCAGGCGGCGGACGCGCGCAAGGCCATGCGGAGCCGCGTGCTCAAGACCTACGACCTGGCGGTCAACCTCGCGCCCTTCCTCCTCCCGGAGCGCGCCGCGAAGGTCCGGAGCCGCCGCATCGCCTACGTCGCCGTCGGTAGCGTGGTGCTGGGCGCCGCGGGCATCGCGGTGCTCGAGCTCGCCAAGCCGGGCACCCTCGCCAGCTTCGGTCGCCGCGTGAAGGGCCTCTTCGCCTCCGGCGCCGCCGAGGTGAAGACCGAGGCGCTCCACGCGCTCGACACCGTGAAGGACACCGCGATGCACGCGAAGGACCAGGCCGAGCATCTGATGGACGATGCCAAGCGCACCGCCGAGCACGTCATCGACGGCGTGAAGGGCGTTCCCCAGCAGGCTACCCAGGCCGCCGGAATGTCCGGCAACGGCAAGGACGGCAAGGGCACGAACAACGCCAGCATGTCCGGCAGCACCACCGAGTCCGGCAAGGGCTACGGCGGCAACAACAAGGACGCCGCCAAGACCAGCTGAAGAGTCAGTGGCGCGTGCGCGAGCTCGGCATCTCGTCCTCGCAGAAGAGGATGGCGCAGTGCTTGTTCTCGCCCTGGCGAATGCGCGTGCACAGCACCACGAGGTCATCGTCGCTATCGACGACGCTGCCCTCCAGGGGCTGTGCCGTTTTCGCGTCGTAGGTGCAGTTGTCCAGCGCAACCCAGCGGCCTCGGTATTCGGTCTGTTTCCGAATTTCTGGCCACGACATCCGACTACCCATGCAGACGCAACCTCGCGTTACTCGAACTTTGGCCGCGTGGGCTTTTCGGGGGACCGAAGGGCCGACGCGATCCGGAGCAACGAAACATCCGTTGCCCCGTTCACCCACTCCCGACGAACCGAGAGAGCGTGAGATCCGACGGATAATCCAAGGAAGGGTCCCTCGCAAGCGGCGGGTGTCGTTTTGCCGACAGCTGCCCGTGCACGCCCGTTCACTGCGCCGCAATCCCTTGATATTCGCAGCTCTTTTCGCACCCACAGGGGGCGCCAGCCTGCTACCGAAATGGCTAGGGGCGCGGAAAGGTGGCCACCACTTTTCCCGTGGGGGCCGCGAGGACCTCCAGGCGATCGCCGGCGCGGACGACGACGTGGCCGGCGATGAACGTGTGCGCGTGCCAGTGGCCGACCTTGCGGGTCCACAGCGTGCGGCCGGTGCTGGTGTCGACGCTTCGCAGCTCGCAATCGCGAGAGTCGTCGTTGGGGCTGGCGACGAACACGCAGGAGTAGCCGTCGGTCTGTAGCTGCGCCGGAAAGTCGTCGTCGGGCTCGGTGCCGAGCTCGCCGCAGTCGAATCGGAACTGGAGCGTGGCCGGGTCGATGCCGATGACGCGCCGGACGCTGGAGCCGGAGAGCTTTCGCAGGAGCAGTACCAGCGTGGGCCCCGCGGCGCGGATGGCCACGATGCCGAAGTTCTGCGCCGGCGAGGGCACGAGCATGCCGCCGGGGCCGACGTAGAGCTTGCGTCCGTCGTCGGCGGCGAAGAACACGCGCTGGGCCATGGCCGCAGGCACCACGTCTTCGCACAGGTCTTCCACCGGCTCGAAGAAGACGATGCGGCCGCTCATGGCGTCGACCACCGCGGCGCCTTGATCGCCATCACCGGGAAAATCGTCGGTCGCCAGGAGCATCATGGGGCCGGCGACGTGCACCTTGCCGATGTCGGCGCTCCAGTCGGAGCCGCGTACGGTGGCCACCGGCTGGGCGTAGGCGGGGTTGATGATGTCGGCCTTCACGTACGGAAAGCCGAAGGAGGCGATGACCGCGCCGTGCCCGTCGAGCGACGTGAGCTCGCACTCCTTCTGCGCGCTCCACAGGACCTGGCCGGAGTCGCGGTCGAGGGCGTACAGCGTGTGATCGATGGTCATCACCAGGATGGCGCCGCGGCCCTGCGGCGGGAACGGATCGTAGACGGCTGCGGCCACCCCCAGCGGCCCGTCCTGGGTGGCCACGTTGTCGGCCAGTTGCATGCCCCATTTGCGCGCGCCGGTGGAGATGTCGAGGCACACCAGGCCGCGGTTGGATGCAACATACAGATTGTTGGCGGAGGCCAGCATGCTGCCGGCGGTGACGTTGGAGACCCAGGACTGGCCCTGCAGCGTCTCCCAGAGGACCTGATTCTGCTCGGCGTCGATGGCGCGCAGGCGCGGCGGCTGCCCATCGGGCGCGTGCGGCCCCACGAAGAGCCATCCGCGTTGCGGATGCAGCACGGGAACCACGGCGCCGGCGCTGGCGTCGAGGATCGCAGCGGGGCGACTCGGTTGCACGGGCATGCCGATCGGTGCGGCTCCGTGCGCGGAGACCGGACCGCCGCGCATGGCGCCCATGCCATCGTGTGGCGCGGTCACTTTCGACTGGCAATAGGGGCAGGTGAATGTGGCACCGGGCGACGCGCCCGTGATGGGCGCCCCGCACCAGGGACAGGGAAAGGTCGCCGAGCTCATGATGGGCGGGAGTATCGCTCAGGGCGACGCTTCCGGCTACGGGCATCGGGCTCTGCCCCGCGCGCCCGAGGCACTCCGCACGCCAACGCACGTGCCAGCGAGTCGTTCGTGCGAATGGGCCAAGCGGCAAGTCCAACCTCCGCTCTCGGCCCGCGGCCTGCTGCGCCTCCAGCCGAAGTGAGCGTCCGTGCACGGCGCGAGCTTTCGCGCTAGGCTGCCGCCATGAC
>JABFRG010001048.1 GCA_013141295.1 Polyangiaceae bacterium | reverse complement strand
AAGCGGGACCGCGCGAGAGGGCGGCTCTCCTCCGGTCTCGTCCCGCTCGTGCGAGAGCGTCGAGCATACGGCCGCCCGATTTGCCAGGCGGCCGCCTAAAGTACCAACCTATGAGCCCGGGCTAGCGAGCGGCCTAGGCCATGATCTCGCGGATGCGCTCGCCTTCCGGGGGCGACACGCCGTAGGACAGCGACAGGCTCATGGCGAGCGCGGTGCGGTAGACGAGGTGGAGGTCGTCCACGTCGACCTCGCCTTCTCCCTCTTCCCGCGAGAGATCGGTGGCTGCGTCGACGTGCTCGTGCACCCATTCCACCACGTGCGGTTGCTCCAGCAGGACCACGTCCTCGAGGTCCAGGGGCTCCTCGGCGTGCTCACGACGGAGCTCTTCTTCCACGCGAATGGACTCGTCGGTGGCCGCGATGGCGTCTTTCGAGAGGGCGGCCAGACGGGGCCCGAAGGACTCGGAGAAGGCGAGCCAGATGCAAAGACAGAGGAACGAGCCGAGCGCCTTCGCCGTTTCGTCGAGCGGGCGATCGAGGATGCGGTTCACCTGCCGGGAGAGGTCCGGCTGCTCCGTCTCGAAGCGCACCATGGCCGCCGCGAGCCGGTCGCTGCCCGGGTCGCCTTCGAACAGACGGGACGCAGTCTCGAGCGCCCCCCGCGACAGATGCGCGTAGGCCGGAACCGGACGGATCGCCGCGCCGCGCACCCACATCCTTCCAGGCTAGCACTTTTGCGAGGCGCAAGGCGCACCTCTGCGTCGGGTGAGAGGTCTACGGATGCGTCCCCACAAACAGGACGCGAGCCGATCAGGCGTCGCGGGCTGCCCGCAGGCAGCGCACCGCCCACCAAAGCCCCGCGCCCAGGGCGAACCACGAGAGGAGCAGGCCGACCCCGAGGGCCGACTCGGCCACCCCCTTGGCTCCGAACCCACCGTGGTACTGGGCGTAGGTGCCGCTCACCGACATGCGGCGCCAGCCCAGCAGGAACGCCGCGAAGAAGAGCGCGCCGATCACCATGAGCGACCGCGAGAGAATGTCGAAGCGACCGGCCACCGCCGGGCGCGCTGCGAGCGCGAAACCGAGCGGCGTGAGCCCCGCGCATCCCACCACCCACAGCGCGTCGACGGCGCTCGGCACTCGGCCCCAGGGAGCGAGATACAGGTACGCCCAGTCGCCGTGGAAGGTCGCGAAGTAGGCGTAGACGGGGAGCTCCACCAGGGCCGCGAAGAGGAGCACCACCACGAAGGCCCGGGACGCCGCGTAGGCGCCGCGGTGCCGCAGGAGCTCCTCGCGTCCGATCCACGCGAGGACGACGCCGAAGACCACGCTGCAGAGCGGCGCCAGGAGGAGAGGCACGTCGCTTCGGTCAGAGCTCGCCGTACGCGCGCTTGATGACCCGGCGCGCAACGGTCTGGATGCCGGTGTGCTCGAAGGTGTTGGTGGACACGTCCAGGATCGCGGCGGCGTAGTCGAGCTTGCCTTCGGCGCCCTCGAGGTACCCCTTCACGCTCTCGAGGATGCCGTGCTGGGTCACGCCCTTGGAGTCGACGAACTGGGTGATGAACCCCGACGACTGGTCGATGGTGGACTTGACGAAGTCGCGCTTCTCCGAGGTGCTCCCGCCCGGCAGCACGTGTGCGATGCGCTGGTAGAGCGAGCTCTCTTCGATCTTGTCCATGGCCGTCTCGAGGGCGTTGGTCACGGTGATCAAGAACTCCGGCCCGAGCGGAAGCACGCAATCGAAAGAGACCCAGGCGGCGATGCGCATGAGGTCTTCCTTCTCGTAGGTGGTGAGCGCGGAGACGAAGTCGCCGACGCTGTCGCCGGGGAGGCCGTTGGTGCACAGAAACGTGCCCACCTCGGCCGCGAACTTGAGCGCCGCGTCGATGCCTTGCGAGGTCTCCGGCTTGGGGGTGACCTTCCCGAGGAACTCGAGCCAGCTCACGTCTTCCGCGAGCTTCGCCGCGAGGGACGTGACGCCCGCCAGGGTGGCGCCGCTATCGACCATCTTGAAGATGCTGACCGCGCGCTGATAGCCGTTGTCCTCGTTCTCGTAGAGCGCCATGGCGCGCTCGCCCACCTGCTGGATGACGCCTTGGTCGTCCTCGCCGGTGACGCGCTTGATCATCTCCTCGAAGTTCGTGACGTTCTGCCACTCGCCCGGGACCAGGTAGTCGAGGGCGCCGAGGCAACGGGTGGTGAGGCTCGACGAGGGAAGCTCTTCGACCAGCTTGTAGAGGGGCGTTTCGCTCATGGCTTGCTCACTTGGCTGCGGGAGGGTTGAAGGCGGACAGACCTTTGAGGTCGAACTTCTGGAGCCAGGTCTTGCGCTCCTCGGGCGAAAGCGTGTCGCTCGACACCTTCACCTGGAAGCGCTTGCCGACCAGGATGGAGGTCTGCTTCTTGGTGGGCGTGAGGAGCGGCCAGTCCACCAGCTTCTCGGTGGCCTTGTCGAACTTCGCCGCGTCGCCGGCCCCGTTGGTGTCGGTGATGGTCAGGGTGGCCAGCTCTTTGCCGCCATCCTCGAGCCGGGCTTCCACGAACCCCGGCTTCTCGGTGGTGAACTTACGCTTCTTGCCGTCGGCCGACTCGGGCGGGAAGAACTTGTTGAGGTTCCCGCCTTCCACCACCGGCTTGGGGGGCTCCACCGGCGCCGCGACGCTGGCGCTGGCGCTGGCGGCGGGTTTTTCCCAACGAGAGGGCTCGTCCTTCTTGCAAGCGAAGGCGAGGAGCGACATCGCGACGACGACCAGGGCACGCTTCATGGCCCCATCGGGTAACAGAGCTGACCGAGGGCCACAAGCCCGAGCCGGCGGGGAAGGGCCGGAACGGGTGAGGGCTGCTGGCGACACCGTCGCAACCTGGGCAACGGTCGCGCTTCGGCTATTCCGGTATCGGCGGTCCCGCGCGGAAGCGCATCCCGTTCGCGATGGCGAGCTCGGTCCGGTAGTCGAGGTCGGTCTTCAGCGCGCGGTCGAGCGCGGTGTGTCGGTCGTCGATGCCGTACTGATTCTTGTTGTACATGTAGTCGAGCTCGGTGGAGCTTCGCGCATGCACCGGCGTGACGCACGCCACTTCGCGCGTGCGGTACGAGTACAGATAGGCGAGCCCATCCACCGCGCCGGGATCGAAGCCCACGCCCGGCACGCCTACCGCTTCGCGCCGCGAGGTGAGCAGGAACACCACGTCGTAGCCAGCCTCCCAGTATCCGTTCATGCGCTCCGCCCGCTTGACCGCGTACTCCGCGGCCTCCGGCGTTTCGTAGCGGCGGGTCAAGGTCTCCTTGGCGTCGCGGAGGTCGGCCTCGAGCTCGCTGCCTCTGGCGCACCCTGCGGTGGCGAGCTCCGCGCGGCTCGCGACCTGCCGAAAGGGCAGGTGGCTCCCGAAGGAGAATCCGCCCGCTGCGGCCTTGGGCTTCTCCGGCGTGGCCAGGTATTCCGGGCACCTCCCCAGATCGGGGCGCTCCGCCAGCTCGCGCGCGGCGGCCTGGGTCCAGGCGGTGCGGCAGGCCGCCATTGCCTGATCGCGATCGCCCTCCGCGCGCTGGATGGCCCGCTCCACGCGTGCGCGACCAGGATCGTCGAGGCCGCGCGCGGTGAGCTTGTCGAAGAAGCCCGAGCTCTTGCCGCAGCTCACCCAGACCACCGTGAGCGGGAGCACCACCAGGCCGCCCCAGAGGAGCACCATCCGAATCTTGCCGCGACGCTTCTGCTGGGCGATCCATACGTCGACATCGCCGGTCGACACCGGCGGGTCGTCGGGCTTGGGAGGCTGGCGGAAGGGCGACATGGCCCGCCCATGATACCCGCGGGCTGCGCCAGAGCTTCCTCGGGACGCGGAAAGTTGCTCCCGGCCGCCACCCGCTCGGAGAGAGATGATAGGAATCGGGCATGTGGAGGCTTTTCGCCGGGTTGCTCCTGGCGTGCACGCAGGTTCCCGACGTCACCCCGGTGCCGGCGCGGCACCCTTCCGCCGATGCCGGGCAAGTGGGCGACGGCGAGGCCGGGCCAACGGTGCCCGCATGCCAAGAGATCACCGCCGTCGGCCCCTGTGCCGGGTGCGCGCCGCGGGTGCTTGCGCGGGCCAGCGGCGCGCACCCGGCAC
>JABFRG010001027.1 GCA_013141295.1 Polyangiaceae bacterium | reverse complement strand
GGGCTCCTCGTGCCGGCGGCCGCTGCGGCGCGCCGTGATCGCAAGAGCACCCCGCGTCCCGCATTAATTCCCTCAAGTCACGAGAATCCTACGCCTTGTCGCTGCCGCAATGGAGCCACACCCAAACCGCTTCGATGTGAAATCGCATCGCCTTCGCCACTTCGACTGATCGTGCGGCGTTTGCGCGCCACTCACCCAGAAGGAAGTCGCACACTGCCAGGATGTGCCAACCGCGACGGACCGATCGCGGGCCGGCGGGACGACGCCTGCACGGATACCGTACTTCTTCGAATGGCGTGTTCATTGCAAGCAACGGGGGGGGGCATAAAGGGGCAAAATGAACATACGAGTGACGGTGGTATCGGCTGTGCTGATGGCGATGGCTGCTTGCGTGGCGAAGGTCTCCGACGGAGGGCGGGACCTCGCGGTAGCAGACGCGGCGCCCGATGGCGCCGACGGTGGTACGACGGGCGACGACGGAGGGGGCGAAGATGGCTGTGCGAGCATCAACTGGTTCACCGGACCCGGGTGCGTCAATCCGCCCCGCCGCTGCCAGCCGGACTGGGACGCATGCGCTTCCGTCATGTGCGATTGCCAAGGCAATACCTTCACCGGAATGTGCGGCTGGAGCAGCGAACGCCCCTTTGCCCACTACGGCGCCTGTGGAGACGCAGGCAGCGATTGAATCGACGAATACCTGTAACCCAAGTAGCCCGCTGCACGAGCGGCCGAAGAACATCGTGCTAGGTTGGTCATCATGAACGCTCGCATTCTCCCGCTCATCGCCCTTGCTCTCGCGGCCTGTGCCGGACAGGTCGATCCCCAGCCGGGGTCCGGCGCTGGCGGTATCGTCGGCAGCGATCCGGTGACCGATCTGCCGCCCCCGGCAAATTCCGGCGGCGCGCCTGCGCCGGTGGTCGATCCGCCAACCACCCCGCAGACCTTTCCCTGGGTCGCGAGCTGTCCGGCGGCGCCGAGCGATCCGTGGGTGCCGGCGCCGGCTCCCACCGGCACCATCGAAGACCTTCGCGCCTGTTCCGACGCCGTGCGCGCCAGCTTCGTGGGCCACTGGAAGGGACAGCAGTCGATCTTCGGCACCACGCCGAACGTTGCTTTCGACTTCGAGGCGAGCAATCACTATTCGGGCATCTGCCTCGATGCCGCTCAATGCTGGGCGACCATCTACAACCGCACCGACAACGAATCCCCGGCGAAGAAGTTCGAGCTCGTCGACATGAGCCTCGACGGCATCTCGTCGGGGACCATCGACCTCGTCTTTCCCCCGCAACCCGCCATGGGCGAAAACCCCTCGGATCCGCCGTACATCCCCGCCCGCGGGACCAACGTGCTCCGAGACGTGAAGCTCGATGCTACGGGCAATCGTCTGCGCTTCGATCTGGTCAGCTACATGCAGGCGCCGCCGTACGTGGCGCACTACGACTTGTATCGTTGCCCCTGAACCGCACTGGGTACCCCGACGCAAATCGGGGTACCCGCGGAATCGCCATCAGATCTCGAACTTGCCGGTGGCGCCGAGATCCTGGAAGGCCTGCACGAGGCGTGCGGTCATGCCCTTCTCGCCGAGGTACATCCAGCCGCGGGGGTCGATGTGCTTCTTGTTGGGCTTCTCCGGCCCTTCGGGGTTGCCGAGCTGGCTCTTCAGGTAGTCGCTCTTCTCGTCCATGTACGTCTTGATGGGGTGGAGGAAGGCCCACTGGGTGTCGGTGTCGATGTTCATCTTCACCACGCCGTAGGAGACGGCCTCGCGAATCTCGTCGGGGCTCGAGCCGGAGCCGCCGTGGAACACGAAGGTCACCGGCTTGTCGTCGGTCTTGCGATCGGCCTTCACGCGGGTCTGGCTGTTGGCGAGGATCTTCGGCGTGAGCTTCACGTTGCCCGGCGCGTAGACGCCGTGGGTGTTGCCGAACGATGCGGCCACGATGAACGAGCCCACCGGATGCAGCGCATCGTAGGCCGCCAGCACGTCTTCCGGTTGGGTGTAGAGCTTCGAGTTGTCGACGCCCGCGTTGTCGACGCCGTCTTCCTCGCCGCCGGTGACGCCCAGCTCGATCTCCAGGGTCATGTCGATCTTCGCCATGCGCGTGAGGTACTGCTTGGAAATCTCGAGGTTCTGCGCCAGCGGCTCCTCCGAGAGATCGAGCATGTGCGAGCTGAAGAGCGGTGCACCGGTCTGCTTGAAGTGGGCCTCGCCGGCGGCGATGACGCCGTCGACCCAGGGCAGCAGCTTCTTGGCGCAGTGATCGGTGTGGAGGATCACCGGAACGCCGTAGGCGAGCGCCAGGGTGCGTACGTGGTGCGCGCCCGCGATGGCGCCGGCGATGGAAGCCTGGTGCTGCGCGTTGTCGAGAGACTTGCCGGCGTTGAACTGCGCGCCGCCGTGGGAGTACTGGATGATGATCGGGCTCTTCGCCTGCTTCGCCGCCGCGAGCGCAGCGTTGGCGGTGTGGCTACCGATGACGTTGACGGCGGGCAGCGCGCACTGGGCGCTCTTGCAGTACGCGTAGAGGTCGCGGAGGGCGTTGCCAGTGACGATCCCGGGGGGCAGCTTGAGTGCGTTCATGGTGGGCGCAGGGTAGTACCGAGCCGGGCAAATTCGTACCCGCTTTTCGCCAGCCCCAACGCGTTGCCAATGTGGAAGCGAAGGCCGGCCAAAATAGGGCTCGCCGCCACCCCCCACCGCGCTACCATGCCTGGGCGATGTCGCACCGCTCTTATGCTTGGGTCGTGATTGCTGCCGCGGCCGCTGTCGGCGTGGCGTGTGGGTCCCGCACCGGGCTCCTGAACACCGACCCTCCGGTCGTGGTGGGAAAGGACGCCGGGCCCGACGCGCCGGTGGTCACCTGCACCCCGGGTACCTTCAAGCTCGACCGTGCTGCGGCGCAGCTCATGTTCGTCATCGACCGCTCCGGGTCCATGCGCTTTCTCCTGGACGGCACCGACCCCGATCCCAACGGCACGCTCCCTCCGCGGCCCGACTCCCGCTGGCGCATCCTCCAGCGCGGGCTCGACCCGGTCCTCACCACCCTCGAAGGCCGCATCGAGATCGGCGCCAAGTTCTTCCCCGACCCGTTCGACCCGGGAGGCGGCAGCGCCTCTGATGCGTGCATTGTGCAATCGACCGCCGACGTGCCCCCGAAGAAGGCCACCGCCGCCGACATCCTCGGGGTGTTCGACGCCACCCGGCCGCTCGGTGGAACGCCCACCGCCGACGCCATCAAGTCCGCCGTCACCTATCTCAAGAATGGCGCGCGAAGGGTCATCTCCCGGTACATGGTGCTCGCCACCGACGGCGCGCCCAACTGCAACGACGCCCTCGATTTTCGCACCTGCGTTTGCACCCAGGTGGACGTGAACACCTGCCGGCAAGATCCCCAAGACGGCCCCAGCCGCTGCCTCGACGACAATCGCACCGTGCAGGTCATCCAGCAGGCGGCCGATACCGAGAAGATCCCCACCTTCGTCATCGGTCTCGGCGCTTCCGATCCGGTGTACGCCCGCACTCTCGACCGCATGGCTGTCGCCGGCGCTCGGCCCCGCACCGGCTCGCCGCGCTACTACGAGGCGCTCTCCGCCGCCGAGCTGGAGAAGTCGCTCACCGAGATCCAGGCGAGCATCTCCGAGTGCACCTACGTGACGCCCTCGGCGCCCACCGATCCCAACGCCATCACCATCGAGATCAACGGCGCGCGCATCAACCGCGACACCACCCGCCAGGACGGCTGGGACTGGGTCGATCAGAACTACGGCCAGGTGGCGCTCTTCGGCGCCGCTTGCGATGCCGCGCTCCGCGGCGGTGAAGGCACCGACGTCAAGGGCACCGTCAGCTGCAACAAGTAGGCGGAGCATCGCCGTCGAGGTCGGCGCGCTCACCGCCCAGCTCAAAACCCAAGACGTGAAGTTCGGGAGCGAAGGTATCGCCTCGCCGATGTCCGCGACAGCGAAGGCAGTCGCCATCAATCTCCACAAGCTCAAGAAGCCCTAGCGGCGCTACCGGGAAGCCTCGGCGCCCCGGACTCGGCGCTCGTTTCGGCGCGTCGTACCACTCGTTCGCGTCGATGCGCCCGCGCGGTACTCGGTGAGGTTCACCAGGTCGGGACGCCCACGAACCAGGGTCCAGTACTCGACCCGCGCGTCGTCATCGATCTGCACGACTCCCCCGTAGAGCTTGTCCGCTCCGTCCTTTCGTGGGCCCGAGACCCAGTATGCGTGGCCGTTCTCCACGTCGATGCAGTTGTACTTGTATCCGCTACCGACCTTCGCGAGCTTGCGACCGCCGTAGTCGTAGCTCCGCCGCGACCGCGAGAGCTCGACCCAGCCGATGCGACCGACTCCATCAAGGCCGTCACTCTTGTTCTCCACGTACATGATCCGGCGCATCGCACACCCCCTTCGCTGCGAAAGGGTTAGCACGAGCGCCGGGCGGCGGCCAGTCGCGGCGGGCCGCGCTTTCCCTCGGCGGAACGCTCGCGCATGGGGTATTGCCAGCGGGCTTTGAAGTCGAACGGCGCGCTTCGCGGGTACGTGATGGTCTGCCTCGCAGCTATGGGGTGGGGCCTGTGGCCGTACTTCTTGCGCCACGCCGAGGCCGACGGGCCCATCGACCCCGCCATCGAGAGCGTGTTTCCGCTGGCGGTCATGAGCCTGGTGACGCTGCCGTTCTCGTTTCGCACGCGGCTGCCGCGCGCCCTGGGGCCGTGGCTCCTCATGGCGTGGCTCGGCGTCAGCGACGCCGGCAACGTGCTCTGCTTCTTCGGCGCCTACCAGAAGACCTCGGTGGCGGTGGCGGTGCTCACCCACTACCTCACCCCGCTCCTGGTGGCGCTGGCGTCGCCCTTCGTCCTGCGCGAGGCCTTCGAGAAGCGGACCCTCGGGGCCGCCGCCGTGGCCTTCTCCGGGCTCTTCGTGCTGCTGGCTCCGTGGCGCACTTCGGTGCAGCATGCAGATATTCTCGGCGCGCTCCTGGGCTCCGCCAGCGCGCTCTTCTACGCCTCCAACGTCTTCACCAACAAGTACCTGGGAAAGTGGTTCTCGCCGGCCCAGGTGCTCTGCTTTCATGGAGCAGTGGCCATTCCCATCGCCTACCTGCGCGTTCCCGCGCATGCGCCCGCGCTGGGGGCCAATGCCATCGTTTGGCTCCTCGCGGGCTCGCTGCTCCTCGGGGCGGTGGCGGGGCTGCTGTTTCTCCGGGGCCTTGCCCTCATCCGCGCCTCGCATGCGTCGTTGCTCACGCTTCTCGAGCCGGTGGTCGCGGTGCTCCTCGCTGCGTGGCTCTTCGGTCAGAAGCTCGGCCTCAACACGGTGGTGGGCGGCTTGCTGGTGCTCGGAGGTGCCGCCTCGGTGATGCTGCGGGCGAAGGCCAGCGCGCCACCGGCCGCGGACGTGCCGTGACCAGCGCGCCCTACGCGGAGGAAGAGGCCGCCTCGCCCGCGCGAACCCTCGGCGCCCGCATCGGTGAGTTTCTTCTCGCCGGGGGCATCACGCCGCTGCTGTACCCGCTCTCGTGGGTGATGCGACGCACGCTCGGCGAAGGCGCGGCAGACTACGCGGTGGGCTTCACCATGTTCCACGCAGCCCACCTCATCAACGATCCGCACTTCACGGTGACCTACAGCCTCTTCTACGAGGACGCTCGGGCGCGCGCGTTCGGGACGGCATTTCCGCCGGCGCTCCGCCTCCGCTACCTCCTGGTGGGCGTGCTGGCGCCGCTCGTGCTGGTGGGCTGGGCCGCATGGGCGCTGGCCATGAAGTCCGCGCCGCTGCTGGGCGCGGAGATCCAGCTGATGTTCCTGCTGGTGGGCTGGCACTACGTCAAGCAAGGCTTCGGCGTGATGACGGTGCTCTCGGCGCGGCGCGGCGTGTTCTATTCGGCGCGCGAACGCTGGGCCATTCTCGGCCACTGTTATGCGGGCTGGGCCTACGCCTGGGCGAGCCCGGCGGACCCGGGCACCGAGGTGGAAGAGAAGGGCGTGGTGTTCACCACCTGGGCGCGCTCGTTGCTCCTCGAGCGCATCAGCTTCGGCGTGCTCCTGGCCACCAGTGCGCTGCTCTTGGTGGTGCTCGCGATGAAGTGGCGGCGCGAAGGTCGCTTACCGATCGCCACGCCGCTCCTGGCCCTCCTCTCCAGCGTGTGGGCCTGGAGCATCTACTCGAGCATCGATCCGCTGGTTCGCTACGTGACGCCGGCGCTCCACTCGATTCAGTACCTCTTCATGGTGCGCCTCTTGAAGGGCAACGAAGCGAAGGAGAAGGAGGGGCCACCGCACTTCGAGATGTCGCGGGCGGCGCGGCTGGGCATCCTCGCCGCCACGGCGCTGGTCCTGGGGCTCGTCGTCTTCCACGGCTTGCCGCAGGCGCTCGATGCGCTTCTGGTGGACCGAAAGAAAGCCCGCTTCACCGATCTCGGCGCCACCCCGTACTTTGCCGCCATCTACGTGGTGGTGAACCTTCACCACTACCTCATGGACACGGTCATCTGGCGCCGCGACAACCCGAAGACGCGCTACCTCAGAAGCCCTTCTTGATGCCCAGCTCTTTCATCTTGTGGGCGAGCGTGCGGACCGGGATCTTGAGGGCGGCGGCGGCGGCGGTCTGGTTGCCGTCGTGGCGGCGCAGGGCATCGAGGATGAGCGCGGTTTCGTAGCGCTGCATCTCGACGCGCACCCGCTCCTTGTAGGCGAGGTTGGGGTCGCCGCCGGGGCTCGCATCGGCGCCCGGGGGCGGCATGCTGTTGGAGATAGGCTCTTCCGCCGGTGCCGGCGACGACTTGCGAACGCGCTCCGGCAGATCGACCAGCTCGATGCGATCGCCGCTCGCGATGACCGCGGCGCGAAACACCGCGTTCTTCAGCTCGCGCACGTTGCCCGGCCAGCCGTGCCGCTGCAGCGCCGCGCCGGCCTCTTCCGTGAAGCCGAGGATGGAGCGGCCGTTGGTGGCGTTGGCTTCCTCCAGGAACAGGTGCGCCAGGCCGGCGATCTCCGAGGTGCGCGCGCGCAGCGGCGGCACTCGCACGGCGACCGTCTCGAGCCGGAACAGGAGATCCTGACGGAACTGCCCGCTGCCCACCATGCTCTCGAGATCCCGGTGGGTGGCGGCCACGATGCGCACGTCGACCTCGATCTCGCGCTCGCTGCCCACCTTGGTGAAGCGCTTGGTCTCGAGCACGCGCAGGAGGGCGGCCTGGGTCGGAAGCCCCAGCTCGCCCACCTCGTCCAGGAAGAGCGTGCCCCCGTGGGCCAGCTCGAAGACGCCGCGGGTGGTCTTGTCGGCGCCGGTGAACGCGCCGCGCTCGTGCCCAAAGAGCACCGACTCCACCAACGTGGGGGGCACCGACGCGCAGTTGAAGGCGAAGAAGGGGCCGGCCTTGCGCGGGCTCTTCTCGTGGACCTCGCGCGCCAGCAGCTCCTTGCCCACGCCGGTCTCACCGAGGATGAGAATGGGGAGCACCGAAGCGGCGACCCGCGTGACCTCCGAGCGCACCCGGCGCATCTCCTCGCTCTCGACGATGCGGGCGGGAATGGGCGCTGCGCCGCCGCGGCGACCGTCGCGGGCGTTGGCGAGGAGCTCCTCCAGGGTCACGCCGTCTTCGGGAAAAACGGTGAGGTTTACACGCATCGCGGGGTTCTCCGCCTGGATGCGTGCGGCGAGCCCTTCGGCGGCCGGCCGCGGCGTCTCCGGCAGACCCACCAGGATCTCCGCCGACGAGTACAGGCCGGTGCGATCGACCGGACGTAGCAGCGCGGTGATGCGCGACCAGGCGTTCACCTGCGCCCCCATGGTCGATGTGCCCTTCACCTGTTGCCGCGCGCCGACGCTGAGGAGCGCGAGTGGGCGACCGAAGGTCTTGGCGCGCACGATCTCCTGCTCCAGCCACGCGGCGAAGCGATCGTAACCGTCGATGCCCGGCACCGCCGCCACCGTCGACTGCAGCACCAGGGTGACGTCGCCCAGACGAACCGGTTCGCCGGCGCGCACCCGCGCTTGCGCCACACGCCGCCCGTCGAGCCAGGTTCCGTTGGTGGAGCCCAGGTCTTCCACCCGCAGCTCGAGCCGCGACACGTGCACCCGGGCGTGCGTGCGCGAGAGGCTGGGATCGGCGATCACCATGTCGGCCGGATAGGCGCGTCCGACCACCAGCTCGGTGCCCTCCACCACCCGCAGCGTCTTGGCGCCGTCGCGGTGCACCGCCACCAGGGAGAGATCCGACGGGGGTCCGCCTTCGCCACGAATCGTAGTGCCGTCCCGAGTCACCCACGGAGCATGCGTAGATATTGCCTCTTTGCGCAACCCCTTGCCGGCAAGAATCCCGACGATGCCGGTGTAAGTGCTGGAAAAGCGTGCCCAATGTGGTGGCCCCTCCTTTGCGTAGAAGCCTCCGCCGGCACCACTTCGGGCCGCGCCAAAGAGCTACGAGGACAAAATCATGAGCGCAATCGTCGGTGGAGCAATCACGTGTGCGGGCGGAATTCTGGCGGCTTCGAGCGTCATCGCGAAGATGAAGGCGAACGCCAAGGACCTCATCGACAAGCTCGTTCCCTACCAGGGCTGGATCGGCGGCGTCATGTTCCTGTGGGGCATCTGGGAGACCATCGGCGTCGTTCGCGATCTGCCCCACATGGCCGAGATCGGCGTTCTCAACTTCGTGTTCGGCACGCTCGTGGCGGTGGCGGACCTGCTCGTGGGCTTCCTGCTCGCCTTCGGTCTCATCACCAAGTACGCCATGGGCGGCAACCAGATGGCCATCGAGAAGGGCCAAGCCCTTCGCGGCAAGCTCGCGACGGTGCAAATCCCCCTTGGGTTCCTCGCCATCGTGATGGGCGTCCTCTACATCGTCGTCAGCTTCCTCTGAGCCAGCGAATGCCCGCTCTCGGTGCTACCCTGAGGGAGCCATGGCTCCCTCGCACGCGCCCTCTCCGTCTCGCGAGCCCGCGAGATGAGCGCCCATGACACGGGGACGGGCATGGTGACTCCGCACGCCATCGATCGGTACTGGGTCGAGAGCATCATCGGTCGCGGTGGCTTCGGCGCCGTGTACCGGGCCCGCCACATGCACACGCGACAGGTGGTGGCGCTCAAGATGCTCCGCGCTTCGGCGACGGTGGCCGGGCAGACGCCCAATCACCTGGTACGCGAGGCGCAGATCCTCGCGACCCTGCGCCATCGCAACATCGTCCAGGTGTTCGACGCGGGCGTGGTGGACGGCGCCGCGTTCATCGCCATGGAGCTGGTGGAGGGCGCCTCCATCGAGCAACTGCTGGCGCAAACGCCGGTGCTGCCGCTGCCCACGGTGCTCGCCCTCGCCGGCCAGCTCCTCGAAGGCTTGGGCGCCGCCCACGCGGTGGGCGTGGTTCACCGCGACATCAAGCCGGGCAACCTGCTGGTACTGCCGGACGGCACCCTCAAGATCCTCGACTTCGGCATTAGCAAGTCGAGCATGGTGCAGGTCAGCGCCTCGTCTCAAGGGAGCTGGGTGGGAACACCGGGGTACATGGCGCCGGAGCAGTACGGCGCCGGCCCCGTGGATCTTCGCGCCGACCTGTACGCCGCGGCGGTGACCATCTACCGCATGGCGGCGGGGGAGCGACCGTTTCCGGAATCGGACTTCGCGCAGCTCCTGAGCCGCGTCATGCGCGAACGAGCCCCCTCGCTGTCGCTGCGTTTGCCGTACGCGCCGCCGCCCCTGGTGCACGCGCTCGATCGCGCGCTCCTGCGCGATCCCGACGCTCGCTTCGCTTCCGCGGAGGCGTTCCGCGCGGCCATCTCGGCCATGGGCGGCAATAGCCTGGCGGAAGGCGCCACCCAGAGCGCCCCCTACTCGCCGCGCACCGAGCTCCTCCCGCGCATCTCGTCGCGTCCGCCGCCGCCCATGGCCCCGCACTCCCTCGGCGTCGTGACGCCGTCGCCGCTCTCCCCCGCGGCTGCGATGTACGCGAGCGCTCCGCCCGGTCCTCTCACCGGACACGCGGCCAACGTCACGCCGCAGGGCTTCGGGCCCGCGGCCACCCTCGGTGGCGCACCGACCCGCGGCCAGCGCTGGGGTCTTGCCTTCGGTCTGCTGGGCGCGTTCGCGGTGATGGCCGGGGTCGGGCTCTTCTTCGCGCTCCGTCATCGCGCGCAGCCGCTCGCGGAGCCGGAACGACCGTCGTCTTCTTCGACCTCCCGCACCGGCGTGACCATCCCTCCGGTGGCCACCGTCACCCGCACCGGGACCTTCACCACCACGCAGGTGTGCAAGGACAACGACAGTATTCGTTTCGAGAAGGCTACCTTCGACGTGAAGGATGGCCCGGCGATCAGCATCGACGACAATTGCGATCTGTTCCTGGTCGACACGACGATTCGCGGTCCCGTCGGCGTCCGTGGGAACACCGGGCACGTGGTCATGCGCGGCGGCAGCATCGTCGCAGACAACGTCGCGTTCGACGTCGCCAACTCGTTCAACCTCACGCTCGATGGCGCCACCGTGCAGGCGCCCGACGGGGTTCGCGCAGGGGGTCCCGGCACCATGACCTTTCGCAAGTCGAAGGTCACCTCCAGCGGAACGGCCCTCGCGCTCGCCAACGTCAATATCACGATGACCGACACCGACGTGGGCGGTGGCATCACCGGCCTGCGCACGGTGCTCACGGGGTCCACGACACTCCACGGCGGCAGCCTGGGCGGCTCGCGCTGGGCCCTCGACCTCGGCGGCACGAACGAGCTCACGGTCGACGGCACGCGCATCGACGGCCCGACCCGGCGCGATCCGCTGGTGACGATTCACGGCCTCCCGGGCATGGCCTCGAGCAGCATGCCGGTGGCCGCGCAGACGGCGTCACCCACCGGCGTCCCCGCGTCGAGCGGCGCGCCCCCGGGCCCCACCGCCGGTGCGGCCGTGGTGAAGCCCGGTATCTCTATCTTCTACCCGAGCACGGTGCCGGAGGGCCTCGACCCCAACGCCTTCGTCAAGGTCGCCGCCGCGGCTGCTCCCGCAGCCCGCGCTTGCTTGCCCGCCGGTCAGGCCACCACCGTGCGCATCCAGATCATGGTCGATGGACCGGAGATCCCGGCGAACGACCACAAGATCGCGCTCCTCGGGCCGAGCGCCGACAACACCGGGGAGCCCGCGGTGGCGCGCTGCGTGGCCGAAGCGTTCCGGCGCGTGGTGCCGAACCCGTGGCACGCCACCCACGACACCCGCATCATCCACTTCGACGTGCGGCTCGGCCCCTGACGGAGTATCGTGGCCCCATGCTTCGCGTGGGCCGCGCACTGCTCCTCGCCTCGGTGGTGGTCGCCTGCGGGACGGCCCAAGAGGCCCGACCTTCGCCCCGCGTCGCCTCGAGCCTCGAGTCGCAGAACTTGCTGGCCGATGTGCAGCGCGACTGGGCGGCGCGCGGCCACGAAGACGTGACGAGCCGGCTCACCAAGAACGTCGACTTGTTCCTGGCGACCTATCCCAACGACGCGGCCACGCCGCTGGTGCGAGCGTATGCCGCGGTGCTGGCCATCGGCCGCAACGATCTCGCGACGGCGGAGCGCCTGCTCGACGCCAACGTGGTCGAGGGGGAGGGCACCACCAGCGATCTCATGGTCACCGTGCGCGCGCACATCCTTCGAACGAAGAAGCAGCCGGAGGCGGCGCTCGACCTGCTGCGCCCGCTGGTGGGCAAGCTCGTCGACCCGGTGGGGCGCGATCTGTTCCTCGAGGAGCTGACGCTGGCGGCCATGGAGTCGCATCTGGAGTTCGAGGCCATCGCGTACATGGACGCCTGGCTCACCGAGGCCAGCGGCGAAGAGCACGAGCGGGTGCGCGCGCGGGTCGACGAGCTGCTGAAGGCGACGCCCAGCACGGTGCTCGAGGCCACCTACCGGTCCATGCGCGAGCGCGGGAAGAGCTCGGGCTACAGCAAGGAGCTGCGCGGCGCCCTCGCCGACCGCCTGGGCGTCATCGCGGTGGAGAAGAACGACTCCGCGCTGGCGCGCTGGCTCCTCGAGCCGGCCAACGGCACGGCACCGGCGCGAACCGGATCCGAGGCGCTGCAGGACCTGGCCTCTTCGACCCGCGGGCTCCGCACCGTGCAGGGGCGCACCATCGGGGTTCTGCTCCCGGGTGACAACGTGGCGCACAACGGCGAGGCCGCCGAGGTCATTCGCGGCGTCTCCTGGGCGCTGGGCTTACCCCAGCCGGATCCTCGCAAGCGCGATGGCATCCGTCTCGTCACCCGCGACGCCGGCGAGAACCTCGAGCGTTTCGACGCTGCGCTGGAGGAGCTGGCGGGTGAGGGCGCAGCGGTGATCATCGGGGGCTTCGACGCGGCGACGGCAGCGCGGGCCATGGCTTGGGGCGATGCCCTTCGCCTGACCGTGATGGCCCTGGCGGCGCCCACCAAAGGGACGCCGGTGGCGCACGGCGTGGTGCTCGGAGAGACCATCGAGGACCAGCTCACGGCGCTCGCGGAGGCCGTGACGCGCGAAGGAGCGACGCGGCTCTCGATGCTCGAGGAGCACCCGCCCGACGCCACGAAGGTGCTGGCGCAGGTGGCCCCCTCGCTACCGCTGGTGAGCCCGGCAATCTCCTGCGACGCGCCCGACCAGGGCGTTGGTCTGCCGCGATTTCCCGTGAAGGCGGCGGATCGCGAGAACGGCAGCTGGCTGGTGGCTGCGCCGTCGGAGTGCCTTCGGGATCTCGCGCTCGAGTACGCGCGCACCCTGCAGCCCGGCGCGACCAAGAAGCGCTTCCTCGCCACCACCCTCGAGGCCGGCATTCCCCACGGCGATCCGCGCATCGCCAAGGTGCGCGTGCTCACCGTGGGGGCCGGCATCGTGCCGGTGCTCGCGGCGCGTCCGGACGACGTCGCCGACATCGACGTGCGCGGCTACATGATGCAGTTCGGGGCCCGCCCCAGCTACTGGGCGGCCATCGGTCGCGACGCCGGTGCCCTGGCGCGCCGGGCCGTCACACCGCTGCCGCTCGACACCGCGAGCGACGAAGCAGGCGTCCTCCAGCGGCGAGCCATCGTGGAGGCGGGGGTGCTCGCGGCACGGTTGCGCTTCTGGTCCTCGGAGATGAACCGCGTGGAGGCCAATCGCTACTTCGGTCGCAAGCTCCGCGTGGTCGACGTCCTCGGCGGTATCTGAGGTCGGCGGTCAGGAGCGCGCCGCCGCCGCCGTCGGGCGGAGCTTCATGACGGGTAGCTCCAAGAAAAGGTGCACCACGGTGGCCGCGGCGAAGCTCACGAGGAACGAGGCGGAGACGGAGCGCGCGAACGACAGGTAGGGCGACCCGAGGTCGAACCCCAGCCGCGGCAAGAGCGGGGCGATGCAAAGCGGGTGGAACAAGTAGATCGCGTACGACAGCTGCGCGACCGGGTGGAGGATGCGCATCCCGAGCGCCGCCGCGATGCCGCGCCCGACGCCGGAGCGAGCGCGGGAAACCAGCACCAGGTACCCAACCGCCGCTGCGAACACGTAGCTGTTCAGGGCGAGACCCAGGCTGCCCAGCAGCAGCTTCTCACCGCTCGCGGTACGCGTCTCCGGAAACACGAAGGCCACCAGCGCCATGACCACCAAAGCGAGCACCGAGGCCGCGCCCGAGAGCAGCGGCCGCCGCTCGAGGGCCTTCACCGCCGCCGTGGCGCGCTCCAGGTGCACGACCAGTACGCCCACGAAGAGCGCACCGAAGCGGGCGTAGGGCTTCACGAAGAATACGTTCATGTAGCGCCAGAACTCGGCGATGTTGGGGCGTACCAGCGAGACCTCGAGGCCGTAGTGGAGCACCAGCGCCACCGCCACCGCTCCGAAGCCCAGCACCGTCGCGACGAGAAACGGCGTGCGCATCCTCGGGCGTACGGCGTAGAGCCCGAGGAGCCACAGCGGAAACAGCGCGTAGAACTGCTCTTCGATGGCGAGCGACCAGGTGTGCGCCATGAACTGCTGCGTGAACGGCAGGAAGTTGTTCACGAAGAGGACGTTGGCCCAGGCGCTCCGGGGGTTGGGAGACCCGAGCGCGAGATTGAGGGCGATGGCGAGCCCGTATGCGGGCAAGATGCGCATGGCGCGCCGCAGGTAGAAGGAGCGGAACGAGATGCGCCCGGTCTCCTCGCGCTCGCGCATGAGCAAGCCGCCGATGAGGTAGCCGCTGATGACGAAGAACACGTCGACGCCCAGGTTGCCGGCCCAGCCCAGGCGCAAGAGTGGCCGGCTCAAGAAATAGGCGCCGGCCGGGGTCATCCCCAGCGGCCGCAAGCCCTGCTGCACGTGCTGGAGTAGCACCCACATGACAGCGAGGGCGCGGAGGCCGGTGATGGCGGGTACCTCGTCGCCGCGTGGCGAAAAAAGGCGCCGGGCATTGTCGGCCAGAGAGAATGCCGCGGCAATACGGCTCCGGGCCTGCACGCTCTCGGTTCTAGCATCGATGCCGCGGGCCCCTTCGGCGATTTATGCCGGCGCGCGCTTGCGGCCGAGCAGCAGCGCCAGGACGAAGCCGACGATGCCGACCACCGTCAGGAGCGCGCTGCCCGCGGCAACTTGCTTCAACGGCGTGGGAAAGATGGGGTTCTCGTCGGCGATCTGGATCTCGGCATCGGGCGCGGACGACGTGGCCGCGAAGGTCCACGTCTCGCCGGGGTGACCCGTGAGACCCACCAGGCAGAGCCCGCCGGTCCTTCGTCCCAGGACCTTCCCTCCCGCGTCGCGAACCTCCAGTGTGCAGGTGCCGGTGCTCGGGTACACCGAGATCGACAGATCACGGTCACCCCCGGGCGGGACTTCGTAGCGTGCGCGCTCCGGATGAGCCGTGGTATCGGTCACCGGAATCATGTGATGCGGGTGCGGGGGCTCGAAGTTGAGCACCGATAGGCACGACGCGCCGCCGCAGGTGACGAAGCCGACGCAGGCCGCTGCGATGGAGAGGACGAGGCCTACGCGCATGATTTCGAGGCTAGCGCAAAAACCGGGTAGCATCGGGGGCCATGGCGGAGCCCTTGCGAATGGAGGTCGGACGCGTCGCCCCCAAGGCGCTCTACATGGGCTTGGGGCTCGCGCTGTGGGGCCTCGTGATTCCGTTGCTCCTGGCCGGTATCCTGGTCGCGCCGCCCATCGCGTTCGGCGTCGTTCACTGCGTCCTCTTCGGCGCCATGGCCCGCCGCTATGGGCAGCGCTCGACGCGCGGGGCCAAGGTCACGCCCGGAACCCTGGTGATCACCGACACCGCGGTGGAGCACGCCGGTGAGCGACTTGCGCTCCGGAGCGAGCTCCAGCAGGGCACCGTGGTTCCGGGGGCGGACGGCATCCTCGTGCGTCTCGACCGACGCAGCCGCCACTCGACACCGATCCACCTCCGCGTGGGGAGCGAGGCAGATGGGCTCGCGATCTTGCGCAAGCTCGGCCTGGACGCCGACCACACGGCGGCCGAGCTTCGCATCGCCAGCCGCTTTATGGGCATGCCGTTCGGACGACAGATGGCGCTCATGATGCCACCCCTGGTGCTGATGATGGTCTCTGCGGTGGGCGTCGCGTCGGCCCTTCCCCACGCTGGTGCCCCGATCATCTTGCTCATGGTCGCCGCGCTGTTCGCCTACGTCTTCTCGCTGGTGTTCACGCCCACCAAGCTGCGCATCGGCACCGACGGCCTCATCACCCGCTGGCTCGGAAAGGAGCGGTTCATCCCGTTCGCCACCATACGTGCCTTCGAGGTGTACACTTCGGTCATCGCCGGCAAGACCCAGCATGGCGTGAAGCTCGCCCTCGAGCGCGGTGAAGAGGTGCTTCTGCCCACCGGGCAGACCGACATCGGTGTCTCGGAGGCCCAGGGTCTCGCCGCCCGCATCGCCGAGGCGCAGCAGTCCGGCAAGAGCGGGAATGCCGCGTCGACGACGCTCCTCCGCGGCGGCCGCCCCGCGAAGGATTGGCTGCGGGCTCTTCGCGCGGCCGGCGAACAGGTGCAAGATCTCCGCACCCCGGCGATACCGCAGGAGGTGCTGCTGCGGCTGGTGGAGGACGCGTCGGCCGACGAGGCCGCGCGGATCGGCGCCGCCATCGCCGCCACCAACGCGGCCGATGCAGAGACGAAGCAGCGCTTGCGCGTAGCCGCCGAAGTCTCGGCCTCGCCCAAGCTGCGGGTGGCGCTCGACCGCATCGCCGAAGGCGCGAGCGAGGACCAGCTGGCCGAGGTGCTCGACGACATCGACCCGCCGCAGACCGCAGCGACGGGTCGATAGCGTTTACGAGCCGACGTTGGGGAAGAGCGCCGAGAGGCCGTCCTTTCCCACCACCACCTTCACTTCCTTCACGTGCGCGGCGATCTCCTTCAGGGTCTCCAGCTCCTTCAGGCGCATGATGAGCGGCTGCTCTGCCATGACCCGCGCGGTGCTGGCCAATGCGCGCATCGCCGCGGTCTCCTCGCGCCGCAAGATGATGTTGGCCATGGCCTCCTTCTCGGCCTCGATGACCCGGTTGAGGAGCGTCTTCATCTCGCCCGGGAGCACCACGTCCTTCACGCCCACGCGCACCACCTCCACGCCGAACGACGCGCTCTTGGCACGTGCCTCGGTCTCCAGGAACAGCGCCATCGCGTCGCGGGCCGAGAGCAGCTCGTCGAGGGTCGTCGCTGCCACGTAGTCGCGGCTCGCCAGCTGCACGATGAGGTAGAGCGCCTCCTTCACGTCTTGCACTGCGTGCGCCGCGGCCACCGGATCCACCACCGCGAACTCCAGCGTGAGCGAGAGGCGCAGGGTGACCTTGTCTTTGGTCATGAGCTCCTGGCCGGCCAGCGCGACCTGGGTGCGCCGCATGTCGATGGCGCGCATTTCGACCCGCGCTTCCGGGTGCGACCAGCGCAGGTGACGGCCCGGCGGAAGGACGCGGACCATGGTGCCGGCCACGTACTCGAGGCCGCGCTCGTACTCACGAACCGTGCATTCTGCATATTCGGTGGCCGGGACGAGCTGCGAGAGCTCGGTGGTCAAGGGCGGCATCGGCTCGAGCACCGAGAAGAGCTCCACGCGCACCGAGGGGTCGATCTTCCAGTAGCGGTGCACGCCCGGGCGCAAGAAGAAGCGCGGGCGACCGTCGTGGTACACGATGGCGCGCTCGTGCGGCGCGACCTCGACCTCGCCGTACCAGTCCGGCGGAAGCACCGCGCGGACCTCCGGCGCGGCGACGAAGAGGATGGCGTGCGCCGGCAGGCGCTGCACCGTCCAGCCGAAGCCGAAGACCCAGTGCTCGCCCGGGCCGAACGCGCGGACCGGAAGGCCGCCGCGGCTGAGAATGACTCGTTCGGTAACGTCGACGCGAAAGCGGGAGAACATGGGACACCTGAGGAGAAAGGAGAAAGCGAGAGGGGAGACGTGAGCGCGGGAGCACCTTCGGGGCGCGGCGTCGGCCGCCTCCACGAGGGCATCGGAACCCGTGCGACGCGCTCTTGGGGCAGGCGGGCTCGGACGCTTCACGGGAGAGCCCGGAGGGGCGTGCGAGATGGCCCGACCCAGCGGAGCGCGCGGGACGGTGATGGTTCGTTCGAGGCGTTCTCGCGGCAGACGGGACGTGCCCGTGCGCTGCGAGACCGAAGCCGCGCCCCGGGGCGCGGGTTGCGTAACGGTTAGCGGATGTTGTCCGGCACTCTACCAGGCTGAGCTACGACCCCTCTGGACCGCCGAGGCGCTCCGAAGGAGCCGATGGGATTCGAACCCACGACATTGCTCGAGACAGTCGAGCGGCTGGCACCAGCAGCCGATCCCTCGTGATGCCGCACGCGAACACGGAAGAAGAAACCAAAGCGAGCTCGGGCTCCCAACGTGCGCAGCGGCCCGGTCGGAGAGGACCTGCGGGAATCGAACCCGCGCCACGGACTGCTGCACGCGTGATGCCAGAGGCAGCTGGCCGTAGTTTCCTCGGGAGTTGGCGCAGCGCGCTTCTCTGCTATCGATACCCTCGTAGAAGGTTGTATCCCCATCGATAGCCTGATGCGTGGAGGCGCTCACCTCCCTGCCTTTGCCGCAGGTGGATCACCGAGCACCGACCCTGGGGATCCGCAGTACCATCGAAGGCGGAATGTTGGCGACATAAGTATTCAATATTACTTGGTTCCAGTCTTGCCGTACGGCTGGCACGAGATGTGCGCATAGGTAGGGCAGCCATGTGGAAAGCCTCCTCACTCCTGTTTGCCGTCGCTCTTGCCGCCCTCACCCCCGGCTGCGCCGCCGATGCGGCTCCCGATGACGACGTCACCGACGACGACCTGGTCGCGACCTTCAACCAGCGCGGCAACATCGACCTGACGCGCACCACCCGCGTGCTCCTGGTGGGCGACTCCGACCAGCTCGGCGAGCTCCCGCTCCACGCGGCCACCGCGCGGGCCCGGCGCTACGCGCGGCTCTACCCGGATCAGCAGATCGTCCTCTTCATCACCAAGGACGTGACCGATCGCACGGTCACCGCCACCGGCTCCGCCATCGTGCGCGACGAGCCGTTCGGCGACGGCATCCTGCTCTCGGACCTCTCGCGGCTCTCGAACGATAAGCTGATCCAGGCGCTCGACCGCTTCAAGCGCATCGCCAGCGTCGACTTCTTCGGCCACTCGTCGCCGTTCGGCGTGCTCCTGGAGGCCAGCGGCGACGGCCGGGTGCTCAGCGCCTCGCTGCCCGGCAACGCCAACATCCTGAAGGACAACTTCGCCCGCGACGTGGCGCCCTACGTGACGCTCAATGGCTGCAACGGCGCAGTGGAAGCGGCGCCCCAGCTCTCCAAGCTTTGGGCTGTCCCGGTCTCCGGCGCGCTCACCGCCAGCAATTTCCAGGAGCTCAAGAGCGACAATCACTTCTACGTGAACGACGACGGGTACTTTCCCCCGACGCTCACCCGACCTGCCACCAACACCGTTTCCTTCGGTGCCGGTGAGGCTCCTCGCTGCTCCGGCGGCGCGTGCATCCGCATGAAGCCGCAAGACGCGCCCTACTGGGGGGTGTGGTCGAACCAGGATCTGGGGATGCAGTACGGTCTCGGCTACTACAAGTTCTTCTGCGACTTCCCGGACGCGGACAAGACCTGCGTGAAGGGCATGGCCGCCAGCATGTACGCGTTCGTCGGCGAGAAGGCCCTCGACCGCACCTCGTCGGAGGCGGACTTCAAGGAAGTGCTCGCCGACTTCTTCTGCACGCGCAGCAAGGATCCGGCGTGGTTCACCCAGTGCAAGGCGGGCCTCGAGAACGCCGTGGCCACCAACGCCGCCTTCTCGCCCATGCGAACGCGCAACGACTACAGTCTGGAGTGCGACTTCCAGAAGTGCGAGCAGCAGTTCCGCTGCACCAAGGTGAACGGCGTGCCGCAGAAGAAGACCTGCACCTGGGTCGCTGCTGGCTGCCCCGAGGGCGCCGCGCCCAACTCGGCCAAGTGCTTCGTGAAGAACGCCACCAAGCAAACCACCACCCGCGAGTACAACGCGTACCTCGAGGGGCACCGGCTCCTGCAGGGTGCGTCGGCCCCGGCCGTGTCCTGCTTCAGCTCGACCTTGCAGCGCACGGTCGCCGGAAACACCTGCGTCGAGTCGCGGCGCGACAACAAGTGGTACCGCTGCGACGCGCAGGGCTGGCTCCCCACCGACGGCAACGCCGGCTGCGGGCAGAAGTTCCCGCTCTGATTTCTCGCTACTTGCGCACGTAGCGCAGGCGCACGTCGTCGAGGCCGAGGGAGATGGCGGAGTTCGGCACCGACGTGTACTGGATGCCTTCCCGGAAGCTGATTTCGGTGGGCGAGGTGTCGGGCGACAGCGTGAGCGGGGCGCCCGGTACCCCGTCGAGGGAGACCGTCACCTTTCGCGCGACGAGATCGACCACCAGCACCATGGTCACCCATTTGCTCGCGGCGATGACGGGCCCATCCGCCGACACGGTGACGTTCGCGCCGCCGTCTTGGGCATAGAAGGTCTGCCCGAGGTACGTGCCGCTGCTCCGCAGCGAGAATACCACCTGACTGGTGCCCGCCGGGTTGGTGCCGAAGAAGCTGACGATCTCGGCGACCTTTCCCGAAGCTGGGAAGGTGTCGACGCGCAGCTTCTGTTCCACCACGAAGCTGCGCACTGCCGGGAGCGACAGCGTGAGGGTGGCGGATGCGTGGGGATCGACCAAGCGCTCGGGAATCTGCGCGCGCAGATAGCGCGTGCCCTCGGCGGCGTCGCCGGTGGCGATGAGCGCAGTCCCGCCGTTGCTCTGGGAGACGTTGGTCCAGCCTCCTTTGGGATCGGTCCGTTCGAAGGTGTCGCAGAAGGTGTCGGGGGCGGTGCAGTCGAAGGACGCGTCGGGGGCGCGTCCGGCGTCGCCTGGTGCCGCATCACCCGCATCGCGCAGGGGCGAAACGTCGAGCGCCAGCACGTCGGCCGAAGCGCCGTCGGACGGCGAAGGCGCGCCGCCCGACAGATCGTCGACGCCGAACAGGACGCTGCACGCGGTCGATGCGCTCGATGCCATCACCAGGAAGCAAGACATGGAAGCGAATGCCAGCGCGCG
>JABFRG010000608.1 GCA_013141295.1 Polyangiaceae bacterium | reverse complement strand
AGCTTGTCTTCCTTGTCGTCGCCTTCCGGATGGAGGGGGATGACCTTGGTGGCCGGCGGAATTCCCGGTTGCGCGGGGTCGTCGCGGAGCAAGACGACGTCTTGCGCGCGCACCCGATCGACGCGCCAGTGCAGCTGGTAGTCGGAGCCGGTGGCACCGCCCACGTGCACCATCTCGGCGCGACCCACGTATTCGCCGCGACGGAGGACCCAGCCCTTGCCACCCGGGTCGATGACCATGGCGCGCGGATAGTCGCCGCTCATGACGATGGCCGCGAGCTTGAGCTCGTCGATGGAGTACTCGGGCAGGATCACGCGGGTCTGCGGGCCGCCGCGGGTGGTGGTGGCCGAGGTGACGCCGATGGTGAAGGAGCGGAACGGGTCCCGGCTCTTGTCGTTCTCCACGAAGTCGTTCTCGGAGAACTCGAGCTTGGTGACCTTGCTGGTGGGCAGGGCTGGCGCCGCGGCCACCGGTTGCTGGGCGGCCGGCGCGGCAGGCTGCGGGACGGGCTTGGCGATGTCGGTACCGCAGGCGACGCCCGCGGAGACCAGACAGGCGGCGAAGCTCCAGGTGATGACGTTGCTCATTTCTGGCCTCCGGGCGCAACGGGCGGGGCGCCCGGCACCGCAGGTTGCTGCTGGATCAAGTGGAAGGTGGTGGCCAGGCAACGCGCCTTGAGGGTCACTTCTTCGCCGCTGGTGAGCGGGTCGAAGAACTCGATGTTCTCGACGTTGATGATGCGGTCGGTGCGACCGATCTCGTAGATGAACTTGGCGAGCTGGTGGAACTTGCCGGTGATCTCCAGGCGCATGGGCACCTTGGCGAAGAACGACTGGGCCTGTTCTTCTTGCGGCTGCCAGGCCTTGAGGTCGATGCCCGCGACGTTGGAGACCTGCTGGATGGTGGAGAGAAAGCTCGCCGCCTCGGTCTCTGCCGGGAGCACCTTGTTGAACTCGCGCTGCTTGGTCTCGCGCACCGCGAGCTCGTCGCGGTCGGCGAAGTAGCTCGACTGCGCCTGCTTCTGTTCGCGCTCCTCGCCCTCCAGCTCGGTGGTGCGACGACGCGCCTTGTCGACCTTGTCGGAGGCGTCGGAGTACACGATGAAGTAGAAGGCGACCCCGGCCAGAAGGCAGACCAGGAACCCGAAGGCGAACTTGCCGGCGAGCGGCAATTTGCTGAGCGATGACTGCGCCATATTAGTATCTCGCCTTCGCGCTGAGCTGGAACTTCACGACCTCGATCTTGGTCACCGCGTCCATGCTCTTCGACGCCGGGAGGAGCTTCACGTCGTAGAAGTACTCGCTCATGGTCATCCGACGCAAAAACTCGGACACGTCTTCGCCGTCGCGGGCGAGCCCGGAAATGCGCACGTCGCGGTTTTGCTCTGCGTACTGGCTCAGCCAGAGGCGACGGGTATCCCAGTTGGCGTTGGGGAGCGCCGAGGGGTTCTCGCGGCGGAGCTGCTCGACGCGGGCGTTGTCCATGGAGGGGCCACGACCGGGAGAGAGAATGTGCGAGAGCTCCATCATGGCCGAGGTGGGCCCGGTGCGTGCATTCTGCAGCTTGTCGATGGCGTCTTCACGGTCCTTGAGCTCCTTGAGCCGCCCCTTGATGCGCGGGTGGTCGGAGATCTGTGCCTTGATGCCGTCGATGCTGGCCTGCAGCTCCTTGTTCTTGTTCTCGACCTTGCCCAGCTCGCGGAGCTTGGCGGTCCACACGAACACGCATACGAGCACGGTGGCCAGAAGCGCGCCGAGGACGAAGAGCAGCCAGGTGGAGCTCCCGTCCGAAGGCGTGATGGCACTGCTGCCGCCGCCGGCCGGTGCGCCGCGACGGGTTTCCCGTTTTCCGGGGAGTAGGTTTACGCGAATCATGCGGCGCGCCGCTCCTTATCCGCGCGAAGGCCGAGGCCCAGCGCGACGACGAACTGGGCCGCCCGAGATCGGAAGGCCGCTTCGTCCACGAATTTGTTGTCGACGGTGAGGTGAGCGGTGGGGTCGAAGAGCGTCACCGGCACGCGGGCACGCTTCTCCACCGCCTTGATGAGCGGCGCCAGGTACGCGCTGCCGCCGCACACGAAGATGCGGTTGATCTCGCCCTCGCCGCTGGTGGCGAGGTAGAAGTCGAGGGAGCGCTGGATCTCGCCGGCCAGGCCGTCACAGGCGCCGGCGATGGTGTTGTGCACTTCCTGCGGCACGATGTCGGTGGCGCCGCCGCCGCACTTGTAGGCCTCGGCCTGCTCGTACGGCACGTTGCACTGCTTCTGGATCTCTTCGGTGATGGTGTTGCCGGCGTTGGTGATCTCGCGGGTGAACGCGCTCACGCCCTGGGAGATGATGTTGAGCGAGGTGACCGCGGCGCCTACGTTGATGAGGGCCAGCGAGCCCTCCGGGTTGAGCCCGTTCTGGTGCTCGAAGATGTTCTGGATGGTGAAGGCGTTGATGTCCACCACCGCCGGCTTGAGCTTCGCTTCCTTCAAGATGCTGGCGTAGTCGTTGATCTCGTCCTTCTTGGCGGCCACCAGGAGGAGATCCATTTGCCCGGCTTCCTGACGCTTGCGCAGGACCTCGTAGTCGATGGACATGACCTTGATGTCGAAGGGAATGTGCTGCTCGGCTTCCCAGCCGATCTGCTGTTCGAGCTCCTGCGCGGTCATCATGGGCACGGTGATCTTGCGGACGATGACCGACTGGCCGTAGACACCCACCGCGACGTCGCGCTTGGTGATCTTGCTGTCGTGGAAGACCCGGGCCAACGCCTCGGTAACGGCGCCGGGATTCATAATGTGGCCATCGATGATGGTCTGCGGCGGAAGCGGCGCGTAGCCCCAGCGAACCACCTGGTAGCGGTTCTTCGCTTCCTTGAGCTGAACGACCTTGACCGAGCTCGAACCGATGTCGACTCCGACCAGGTTTTTTCCATCGAACAAGGACTCGAACATCGTGACTCCTGCCCGAAACGGCGTCGGGCTCGGCGGAGGGGAAAGGCTTCCGACAAAGTGTGGCACCCCCCTGCCCCTCCCGTCAAAAAACCACGCGGAATGTTCCGCCGTGGGGGCGCGCAAGGGGGCAGCCGTTCAGTAGGCGCCCCTTACACGTCCTACCTTTCCGCCACACTCGGCCTGGCCTGGAGCCCGATTTCGTGGTTCAACCGGGCACGATGCTCGCCCGATTCTCGTCCCTCGTTGGTCTTGGCCTGGCCGCTGCGCTCACCCTCTCCGTCGGCTCGTCCGGCGCCGAAGTCGAGCACGTGGTGGCCAAGGGGCACACGCTGCAGGCCATCGCCAACCGCTACCACGTGAGCGTGGACTCCATCATGGAGCGGAACCACCTCTCGAAGAAGGCGCTCCAGCCGGGCGACGTGCTGATGATCCCGGTCGCGGGCGGAGCGGCAGCCGGCAAGAAGGACGGCAAGGCCGACACGACGACCGCCGGTGCGAAGGTGGACGTGGCGGGCGCCAAGCACGACCCCAAGGTCGCTGAGAAGAAGGACAAGGCCGGCGACAAGCACGCCAAGGACGCCAAGGACGGCAAGCGCGCCTACGTCGGCAAGTCGCCCAACCCCGGCACCATCAAGGTGCACCGGCTGGCCACCAACGAGGACTACACGATCCGCGTTTCGACCCGCGGCAAGAGCGGCCCCGAGGCGCTGAAGAAGTTCTCGTACATGATGCGCTTCACCAACGGCGCCATCCACAACATCGACGCGCGGCTGGTGGCGCTCCTCGGCGTGGTCTCCGATCACTTCGCGGGCCGCAAGATCGAGGTCATCAGCGGCTTCCGCCCGTACACGCCGAAGCAGTACACCAAGGACTCCCGGCACAATCACGGAAAGGCCGTGGACTTCCGGGTCATCGGCGTCCCCAACGAAGCCGTGCGCGACTTCTGCCGCACGCTCCGCAACACCGGCTGCGGGTACTATCCCAACAGCGTGTTCGTCCACATGGACACGCGCGATGCCTCGGCCTTCTGGATCGACTACTCGCGCCCCGGTGAGCCGCCGCGCTACCACTCGCCGAACAGCGACGCCGACGAGAGCACCAGCGACGTGCACGGCAACGCCAGCGGCGACGGCGATGCGCCGAAGACCGACGACGCGAAGACCCCGCCCGCAGCC
>JABFRG010001192.1 GCA_013141295.1 Polyangiaceae bacterium | reverse complement strand
GTCGCGAGCACCCACAGCGCGGCCGGTACGAGCGTGCGCGCTACTTCCACGGCGAGTGGAAGTCGCCGTCGCGGTCGCGCCGCTTGTAGGTGTGCGATCCGAAGAGATCGCGTTGGGCTTGGGTGAGGTTCGCCGGCAGGCGCGCGGCGCGGATGGAGTCGTAGTACGAGAGCGAGGCAGCCGAGGTGAGGACCGGGATGCCGCCTTCGAACGCGCGCGCCAGGGTTCGCCGCCATGGGGTCTGGCGCTGCGCGAGCTCCTGCACGAACTCGGCGTCCATGAGCAAGTTGGGCAGCTTCGCGTCGCGCTGGTAGGCCTCCTTGATGCGCTTCAAGAAGCGCGCGCGGATGATGCAGCCGGCCTGCCAGATGCGGGCGAGCTCGGAGAAGTTCAGGTCCCAGCTGCGGGCGTCGGAGGCCCCGCGCAGGAGATCGAATCCCTGGGCATAGCTGCATGCCTTGGCGGCGTAGAGGGCGGCGCGCACGTCGTCGATGAGCGCCTTCTTCTCGCTGGCCGGAACCGCCTTGGGGCTCGGACCCTGGAGCACCTCGGCGAAGCGCACGCGATCGGCCTGGCGCGACGAGAGCAAGCGCGCCTCCACGCTCGTGGCCACGGTGGGAATCGGGCGCCCGAGATCGGCGGCGTCCTGCACCGTCCACTTGCCGGTGCCCTTCTGCGCGGTCGCGTCGAGCACCGCATCCACCAGATCGCCGGGCGCCAGATCGTCCTTCACCCGGAAGATGCGCGCGGTGATCTCGATGAGGAAGGAGGCGAGCTCACCCTCGTTCCACGCCGCGAACGTGTCGGCGAGCTCGGCGTTCTCCAGGCCGCCCAGGCCCTTGAGGAGCGAGTACGCCTCGGCGATGAGCTGCATGTCGCCGTACTCGATGCCGTTGTGCACCATCTTCACGTAGTGCCCGGCGCCGCCGGGGCCGCAGTAGGTGACGCAGGGGCCGTCGTCGGTGGTGGCGGCGATCTTCTCGAGCACCGGCCGCAGCTCCTCGTAGGCCGCGCGATCGCCGCCCGGCATCATGCTGGGACCGTGTCGCGCGCCCTCTTCGCCGCCGCTGACGCCCATGCCGAAGTAGCGAATGCCCTTGGCGTGGAGCGCCGCCGAGCGCCGCTCGGTGACCATGAAGTGCTCGTTGCCGCCGTCCACCAGGATGTCGCCCGGGTCGAGCAGCGGCGTGAGCGCGTCGATGGTCTTGTCGGTGACCTCACCGGCCTTCACCAGCAGGATGATGCGTCGAGGCTTGCGCAACGCCGCGCAGAAGGCCGCCAGATCCTTGTGGCCGGTCACCGCCTTGCCTTCGCCTTCGCGGACGAAGCGGTCCACGGTGTCGGGCCAGGCGTCCCACGCGGCCACGGAAAAACCGTGATCGGCCATGTTGTACGCCAGGTTCCTGCCCATCACGCCCAACCCCACCATGCCCATGTCGCTCAAAGGTTCTGCTCCTGTTCGGGCGCCGCTTCGTCTCGGTGCGGCGCGTGGTCGCTGGCGTTGGATGCGGCACACCGGATCCGGGTGCCGTGCTTACCTGTTTGCAATCTTCGGGGCCGCGGGGGGAGATACCCCGCAGGCTTTTCCCCAGCTATCGGTCGTGACCGACGGGGGCGAAAACGAAGCCGCACGGTTCGAAGTCGAGTCAAGGTGAGCCCGATTAGGTAAGCTCGCTTTCACCATGTCGTCCAGCGATCTCCCCGCTTCGTGTGTCATCTTCGGCGCCTCCGGCGATCTCACGCGCCGAAAGCTCGTGCCCGCGCTCTACCACCTGGTGAAGGAGGGGCACTTCCCGGCGGGGCTCCTGACGCTCGGCGTGGCCCGGCGTCCCAAGACCGACGAGCAGTTCCAGGCAGAGCTCCTGGATGCGGCCCAGAAGTACTCGCGAACCAAGGGCGTCGACCCGGCCGTCTGGGCCAAGGTGGCGAGTCGCCTCGGCTACGTGCAGGGTACCTTCGAGGACCCTGCCACCTACGCCGCCCTCAAGTCGCGCCTCGACGCTTCGGCGCCCACCGGTACGCGCCTCTTCTACCTGGCGGTGGGGCCCGACGACATGCTGGGGATCGTGCAGCGCTTGGCCGAAGCCGGTCTGCTGGCCCACGACCCGGCTAGCGGTCGCCGGGCGCACGTGGTGGTGGAGAAGCCCTTCGGCGAAGATCTCCCCTCGGCCCACGCGCTGAACCAGGAGCTGTTCAAGTATCTCTCCGAAGATCAGCTCTTCCGCATCGACCACTACCTGGGCAAGGAGACGGTGCAGAACCTGGCGGTGCTCCGCTTCGAGAACATGATCTTCGAGGCGCTCTGGAACCGCAACCACGTGAGCCACGTGGAGATCACCGTCGCCGAGGACATCGGCATCGAGGGGCGCGGCAAGTTCTACGAGAAGGTTGGCATCACCCGCGACGTGGTGCAGAACCACGTGCTGCAGATCCTCACGCTGGTGGCCATGGAACCGCCGCTCTCCCTGGAAGCCAACGCCCTCCGCGACGAGAAGGTGAAGGTCCTCCGGGCCCTGCGCCCGCTCACCGGCAAAGACGTCGGCAAAGAGGTCGTGCGTGCACAATACACCGAAGGACTGGTGGGCGGCGAGACGGTGCCGGCCTACCGCGCCGAGGCCGACGTCGACCCGGTGTCCAAGACCGACACCTACGTGGCCATGCGCGTCTTCGTCGACAACTGGCGCTGGGCGGGGGTGCCCTTCTTCCTGCGCGCCGGCAAGCGCCTCTCGCGGCGCCTGGCCGAGGTGGTGGTGCACTTTCGCGACCCGCCGTACCCCCTGTTTCCGGAGAGCTCGGGCCGGTCGGCCAACGTGCTGGTGCTGCGGCTCCAGCCCGACGAGGGTATTTCGCTGCGCTTCGACACCAAGGTGCCGGGCGGCAACATGCGCATCCAGGGGGTCGACATGGAGTGGAGCTACGGCAAGGCCTTCGGCGGCGGCGGTCCCGAGGCGTACGAGCGCTTGCTCCTCGATGCGCTCCGCGGCGACGCCACTCTCTTCACGCGCCACGACGAGGTGGAGGCCCAGTGGCGCTTCATCGACCCCATCGTGCAGGCTTACCGCGACGACAACGCGCCGCTCTCCTTTTATTCGGCGGGCACCCGCGGGCCCGACGAGGCGGAGCGCTTGCTGGTGGAGCACGGTCAGGCCTGGAGGCCGCTCCTGTGAGCGCGCCGGGCACACTGCTGGTGGCGGAGAGCGGCGAAGGCTACGTGAGCGCCGCCTCGCACCTGATCTCCCGTGAGCTGTGGGCCGCCGCCGCGCGAAGGCCGGGCGAGCGCATCCACGTGGCCATCTCCGGAGGGAACACGCCGCTGCCGATCCTCTCCGACCTGCGCACCCGCGCCATTCCCTGGGACCGCATCGACTGGTTCTGGGTGGACGAGCGCTTCGTGCCCCACGCGGACCCGCGCAGCAACGCCGGCAACGCCCGGCGCGCGCTGTTCGAACACGTGCAGAACGCACACGTGTTCCCGTGCCCGGAGCCCAGCGCCACCCTCGACCTCGAGACCGCGGCCAAGGTGTACGAAGAGGCGATCCTCGGCGCCCTAGGCGAGGCGCCGGTCTTCGACCTGGTGCTCCTGGGCATCGGCGACGACGGCCACACCGCCTCGCTCTTTCCCGGGGAGCCGGAGCTCTCCGAGACCTCGCGGGTGGTGGTGCCGGTCCCCGCCCGGAATGGTCGCGAGCCGCGGCTCACGCTCACCGCGCCGGTCCTGCAATCGGCCCGTACCACCTGGGTGCTGGCCCAGGGCGAGAAGAAGCGGGGGCCCATCGGGAGGGCTCGCGCCACCCCGGCCGGCCCCTGGAGCGAGACGCCGGCCCACCTTCTCTCGCACGCCCGCGGTGACGTGCTTTGGCTGGTAGACGCGGCGGCCCGCCCGGCGTAGCTTCCGCTGCATGAACCGTCGCGACGCGCTCCTCACCACCGGATCCATGGTCGTCTCCGCCAGCCTCGGCGCCATCGCTTGCGGCGGAGGGCCCGCCGTTGCGCAGAACACGAAGACGCCGCCGGTGGGCTCCGCGCCGCCGCCGCCCCACCATCACGGTGGCGGCAACCCCGGTCTGACGGAGGCCGCCGCCGCCTGCATCGCCAAGGGGCAGGCGTGCCTCGCGCAT